>CAZVMY010000059.1:0-2990 GCA_964628955.1 uncultured Methylocystis sp. | reverse complement strand
CGACCCAGTCGGTGATGTAGACCTCGTGCGTCGGCAGGAAAGCCTCGACAGTCCCGCGGAGCAGCGTCGCGTAATGGCCGGACATCGGAGCAACGATCAGAAGCTTGGGCTGGCGCGGCTTGCCGCGACCGCGCGCACGGTCGAAATGCAGCAGCCGGCAGAACGGCTTCTCCCAGACGATCCGTTCTGTCACCGCGACCTCGCGGTCGTCGACCACGACCGATTCCAGTCCGAAGATCGGCTTGCCGTAGCGGCGCGTCGAGCGCTCGAACATCTCGCAGGCGGCCGCCGCCGTGCGTCCGAGTTCGGTATGCGTCAGCGGGTTCAGTGGGTTGCGGTAGAACAGACGCGTCGCTTCGGCCATGGCGCGCAGCGGCGCCATCGCCCGGAACGTTGCCTCGTACAGATAGTACATATTGCGAACCATCGAGCCACCTACGTCCGCGGCGTGCGTCGACCGCACGCCTGTTGCAGCGCACACGAGACCGGCTCACACATATCGATGAACCGTGGAGATGCAAGCAGCGGCCCGGCCGCGGCCCGGCCCCGCTCTTCTATCCCTCAAAATGATTGAGTTTCCGTCACGCGCCGGCGAGCGCGAAGCCCGTCGCCTGCGGCTCCAGACTCTAATCCGCCTGCGCTGGCTGGCGGTCACCGGCCAGGCACTCGCCGTGCTCGGCGTGCATTTCGGCCTCGGTTTCCGGTTGCCGCTCGGGCCTGCGCTGCTCGTCATCATGTTCTCCGCCTGGTTGAACATCGCGCTTCGGGCGCGGTTCCCGATCAGCCATCGGGTCGGCGAGCGGGCGGCGGCGTTCCTGCTCGCCTACGACATCCTGCAACTCGCGGCGCTCCTTTACCTGACGGGCGGACTGGAGAACCCGTTCGCGTATCTCTTCCTGGCTCCGGTCATGATCTCGGCCACGACCCTGCCGCCCCAGCGCACGATGATGCTCGGCATGCTCGCCATCGTGGCTGCGACCGCGCTGGCCTTCTGGCACATGCCGCTGCCCTGGGCGCCCGACCAGAAAATCCAGCTGCCGTCGCTCTACCTGGCCGGCGTCTGGCTCTCGATCATGCTCGGCCTCACCTTCATCGGCGCCTATGCCTGGCGGGTTTCGGAGGAGGCGCGGCAACTGTCCGACGCCCTCGCGGCAACCGAACTCGTGCTGGCGCGCGAGCAGCATCTGACGCAACTCGACGGTCTCGCCGCCGCCGCCGCACACGAACTCGGCACGCCGCTGGCCACGATCGCGCTGGTCGTGCGCGAACTGGACCGGGCGATTCCGGCCGACGATCCGCACCGCGACGACATCGCTCTGCTGCGCGACCAGACCGCGCGTTGCCGGACCATCCTGTCCAAGATCGCCTCGCTCGGTTCCGAAACGGCCGGGCCCATGGAGCGGATGACGCTCCGCCACCTGCTCGAGGACGTTTCGGCACCGCAGCGGCCGTTCGGGGTCAGTATCTCGGTGACCTGCTCCGGGGACGGCCCCGAGCCGGTCTGCCTGCGCAACCCCGGGCTTCTCTATGGTCTGGGCAACCTGATCGACAACGCGGTCGATTTCGCACGTCAGGCGGTCGTCGTCGCCGCCGATTGGAACGATGCCTCCGTCCGGATCGTTATCCGGGACGACGGAGGGGGTTTCGCGCCGGCCGTGCTCGATCGGCTGGGCGAGCCCTATCTGACGACGCGCGGCGCCGATCGGCAGCGCGACGCTGCGGGCGGGCTGGGTCTCGGCCTGTTCATCGCCAAGACGCTGCTGGAGCGGAGCGGCGCCCGCTTCTCTGCCGGCAACGCATCGCCTCCCGATACCGGGGCGATCGTGACGCTGGTGTGGCCGCGGGAGGTGTTCAGTGCAGAGATCGAACCGGCTCTGGAACAGAACTTTGCTTGACCGACGGCATTTTGGCTGGCGTCAGGTCATCCGGTGCAGCCATTGCGTCGTATACCGGGCATGATGACCAGTGCAGCCATGGATAAATCGCTCCTCATCGTCGACGACGACAAGCCGTTCCTCACCCGCCTGGCGCGTGCGATGGAAGGCCGCGGCTATCACGTGACCGCGGTCGACAGCGTCGCGGCGGGTCTTGCCGCGATCCAGGCCGCGCCGCCCGCCTTCGCCGTGATCGACATGCGGCTCGGCGACGGGAACGGTCTCGACGTCATCTCCGAACTGAAGCGCCGGCGCAGCGACGCGCGCGGCGTCGTGCTCACGGGATACGGCAACATCGCCACCGCCGTGACCGCGGTGAAGCTCGGCGCGTTTGACTATATCGCCAAGCCGGCCGATGCCGACGAGATCGACGCCGCGCTCTCCGCAGTGCCGGGCCACAAGCCGGAACTCCCCGAAAATCCGATGTCGGCGGACCGTGTCCGCTGGGAGCACATCCAGCGCGTCTACGAACTCTGCGCCCGCAACGTCTCCGAGACGGCGCGTCGCCTCAACATGCATCGCCGGACGCTGCAGCGCATCCTCGCCAAACGCGCGCCGCGCTGAACGTCGTCACGCGCTTTCGCCCAGCACGCCGTCGGGGTCCGCCAGCGCATGCAGGCGGATGGCGGCGAGCGATGCCAGCCGGATGATCATCGCCTTGCGCCGTGCTGCTGCGACGGCGTGGGCCGGTGCAGGCCGCAGCATCTCGGCGCCGTAGGCGTCGGCGAGCAGAAGGCCGGCGTCGTCAGGGAAGATTTGCCAGGGCACCTCGGCCAGCGTCGCGAAGAAAAGGCGATCGCAATAGGCCCGGTACTCCGGCCACTTCCGGTCGGTTCTCAGGTCCTCGGCCGAGGACTTGATCTCGATGATCCAGATTTCGCCGGCGGCATCGAACGCGACGAGGTCGGCGCGGCGCGCCGACGCCAGCGTCACCTCGGGCAGGCTCGCGAACCCGCGTGCCGCCAGATGCCGCTGCACGCCGCGACGGATGACGAGCGCACGCTCCGACTGCCGGCCGTCTACCGGGAGCGGTCGTGGCATCGCGGGGTCTGGTCT
>CAZVMY010000058.1:0-10428 GCA_964628955.1 uncultured Methylocystis sp. | reverse complement strand
TCCGGCGATGGTGATCACCGGCACGAGCGTATTCTTCAGCGCATGGCCGAAATGCACCGAGCGGTCCGCAAGTCCCCGGGCGCGGGCGAAGCGGATGTAGTCGGTGCGCAGCACCTCGAGCATCTCGGATCGTACCAGCCGCATCAGCAGCGTCATCTGGAACAGGCCCAGCGTGATGGCCGGAAGCACGATCGCCTTCAGGCCGGAGATCGTCAGCAGGCCTGTCGTCCACCAGCCGAGCCGCACGACCTCGCCGCGCCCGAACGCCGGCAGCCAGCCGAGCAGGACCGCGAAGACGTAGATCAGCAGAACGCCGACCAGGAACGTCGGCAGCGATATGCCCACGAGCGAGACCGTCAGGAACAGCCTGGCGAGGGCGCTCTCCCGTCTGAGCGCGGTGTAGACGCCCATGGGAATGCCGGCTGCGAGCGAGAACAGCGCCGAAACCAGCGCGAGTTCCAGCGTCGCCGGCATGCGCTCGCCGATGAGGTCGAGCACGGGCTTGCGGAACTGGTACGAGACGCCGAAATCCCCCTGCGCCGCCTTCGCAACGTATCGGCCGAACTGCACGATCACCGGATCGTCGATGCCCAGCGCCGCCTGAAGCTTGACCCGGTCCTCCAACGAGGTGTCCTGGCCGACGAGCTGGTTGACGGGATTGCCCACGAAGCGGAACATCACGAACGCGATGAGCGCGACGGTCAGCATGACCGTGACCGATTGCAGCAACCGCCGCAGCACGAACGCAAGCATCGTCCTGTCCCGTCGCTGAAAGGCCGAGGGGTCGCGCGAGGCGGCCCCTCGCAGATGTCAGCCGTTCGCCTCCGGCCGGCGGCCGGCGGTCATTCCATCGTCACCCAGGCCAGGATGACGTTGTTGTCGGCGCGCTGCGGGATCTTCACTTTCTTCGACACACCCCAGGCGAGAGCCTGCTGGTGCAGGGGAATGGTCGCGACGTCCTGATGGACGATGGTGAAGGCCTCGAGGATCATCGCGTCGCGTTTGGGCTTGTCGTTCTCGGCGCCGATCATCGCCGCCAGTTCGTCGACGCGCTTGTTGCAGTAGCCGCCGACGTTCGACAGGCCGCCCTTGCCCTTCTCGTCGCGGCAACTCAGCAGGTTCGTGATCACGTTGAGGCTGTCGGACGTGTTGGGCGTCCAGCCGAGCAGATAGAACGATGTGTCGTAGCCACCGGCAGCGAGAATCTTGGCGAAGAACTTCGCCTTCGGCTGCGCGTTCAGCTCGATCTTGATGCCCGCCCGCGCCAGCATGCCGACGATCGCCTGGCAGATCGCCTCGTCGTTGGTGTAGCGATCGTTGGGACAGTCCATGCCGACCGCGAACCCGTCCGGATAGCCGGCTTCGGCCAGCAGCTTCTTCGCGGCGTTCACGTCGAAGGGATGCCGTTGCAGCGACCGGCCGGGCGGAAACAGCGTCGGATCGATCATCAGCGCCGTCGGCGTCGCGGCGTTGCGCATCACCTTCGTCTTGATCGCGTCGATGTCGATCGCCTGGTAGAACGCCTTGCGGACCCTGACGTCCCGGAACGGGTTCTTGCCTTTGACGCTCGAGTATTTGAGCTCGTCGCGGAAGATGTCCATACCGAGATAGATCGTGCGCGTCTCCGGCCCCTCGAGCACCTGCGTGTTGGGATTGGCGTTGATGCGCGCGACGTCCTGCGGCGGGATCGGGTCCGCCCAGTCGATCTCCCCCGACAGCAGCGCCGCCACCCGCGTGGGATTGGATGCCACGGGCGTGAACACGGCCTCGGTGAGGTTGTGCTTCGGCTTGTCCCACCAGTTGGGATTGACCTTCCAGACCGTCTTCACGCCCGGTTGATGGCTGGAAACGACGAAAGGCCCCGTGCCGTTGGCGTTGAGCGAGGCGAAGCTCGGCGTCGTGGCGTTGACCGGCGTCGGATTCACCGCGCCGTTCGCCTCCGCCCATTTCCGGCTCATGATGAAGAAGCTCTCGAACTCCGCCGGCAGGATCGGGTTCGGCGCCTTGAGAACGATATCGACGGTGTGGTCGTCGACCTTCGTCACCTCGGCGTCGGCCGGCAGGCGCGTCTTGAAGTCCGAACCGTCGCCGCGCAGCCGCTGCGCCGAGAACAGCACGTCGTCGGCGGTGAAGGGCTCGCCGCCGTGGAACTTCACGCCCTTGCGAAGGTGGAACCGCCAGCGCAGCGGATCGACGATCTCCCAGCGTTCGGCGAGCGCCGGCTCGAGCTCCAGTTTCGCATTCCGCCGGACCAGGCCCTCGTAGACGGCAAGGTGCAGTGAAATCGCGAAGGTCTCGTTGAGCGAGAACGGATCGAGCGACTTGTAATCGCCGACATAGGCGAAGCGGAACGTCTTCGCCTCGGCGGCGCCGGACATCAGGCCAACCGCGCAGACGGCCGCGGTAAGAAGGCGCTTCAAGGACATGGAATTCCCTTTCGATCGATCGGTCGCCGCTTCCATGCGCTGGCGACACGCCCGCCTCGGATGGTCTATCTAGCCGGCGGAGCCGGGCGCGGTAAAGCGCTTCCGGTCCGCCCTCGGGGCTGCGGGAATCCGTTCAGCCAGCCCCGCGCTTCGCCTCGATGGTGTCCCAGATCGCGACCGCGAGGTCCGGGCCGCCGATCCGCTTGATGGCACGAATGCCGGTCGGCGACGTGACGTTGATCTCCGTCAGGTGGCCGTCGATGACGTCGATCCCCGTGAAAAGCAGCCCGCGCTCCCTGAGCGCCGGGCCGATGCGGGCACAGATTTCGTGCTCGCGGTCGCTGAGTGCGGTCGTTTCCGCGGCACCGCCGCGCACCATGTTCGAGCGGATGTCTCCCGCGGCCGGCACGCGGTTGACGGCGCCGAGCGGCTGTCCGTCGACGAGGATGATCCGCTTGTCTCCCTTGACCACCGCCGGAAGGAAGCGCTGAACCACCCATGGCTCACGGGAAAGGCCGAGGAACAGGTCGTAGAAGGAGCCGAAATTGGGATCGTCGGGCTCCAGCTTGAAGACGCCAGCGCCGCCGTTGCCGTAGAGCGGCTTCATCACCACGGCGCCATGTTCCCGCCGGAACGCCTCGATCGACGCCCGGTCGCGCGTGATGAGCGTCGGCGGCATCAGGTCGGGGAACAGCGTGACCATGATCTTCTCGGGCGCATTGCGCACATGCGCGGGATCGTTGACCACGAGCGCTGCCGGATGGACGCGCTCCAGCATGTGGGTCGCGGTGATGTACGCCATGTCGAAGGGCGGGTCCTGACGCATCAGGATGACGTCGAGGGTCGAGAGGTCACGCCGCTCGGCCGGCCCGAGCGTCGCATGGTCGCCCTTGACGTCGCGAACCTGCAGAGGCGCCAGACTGGCCGAGACGCGACCGTCCTGCATCGAGAGGCTGTCGGTGGTGTAGTAGAATAGTGCGTGATCCCGCGCTGCGGCTTCGAGCAGGAGCGCGAAGGTCGAGTCGCCCTGAATGTTGATCCGCTCGATCGGGTCCATCTGCACGGCGACCTGAAGCGGCATGGGACGTCCTCGAGAATTGAGACGGCCGACGCTGACCGACCGCGCCGGAATGGACCGACAGGGTCGCCGGGATCAAGCGCTCTCTTGGGCCGGGCGTCCGGCCTAATCGAGCGCGAGGTCGCCGGCACGCTCGATATGGCGCGGCCAGCGGCGGGGAGCCGCGAGAATCGCGTCGCAGCGGATCGTCATGTCGGGGGCGATCCGCCGCGCCGTGAGGAAATGGCGTGCGCCGCGCGCGATCCGTCGCAGCTTGGCGGGCGTCACGGTCCATTCCGCGGCCGCCATCTCCTGGCGGGCCTTCACCTCGACGAAGACGATCGTCCGGCCGCGCATCGCCACGATGTCGATCTCGCCGCCGCCGCCGCGATAGCGGCGGGCGAGGATGCGATATCCTTTCAGCATCAGCAGCAACGCCGCCACGCGCTCGGCGCCGATGCCGAACCGGTAGGCCAGCCTGCGCTTTCCGGAAATGCCGCTCACCCGGCCGGACCTTCGCCGGCATCCCGGGCTGCCAGCAGCAGCAGCGCCCGCGCGTAGACGTCACGGCGCGCGATCCCGAGGTCCGCCGCGACGACGGCGGCGGCATCCTTGACCGACATCCCGGCGAGCGCCTGAAGCAACTTCTCGTCGAGCTTGTCCGTCGCCGCCGGCATCCCGTCTTCCGGGCCGCCGACCATCACCACGATCTCGCCGCGAATGGTTTCCGAGCGGAACCGTGCCGCGAGGTCGGCGAGCCGGCCGCGCCGCACGGTCTCGTAGAGCTTGGTCAGTTCGCGCGCGACCACGGCCGGGCGATCGCCGAGAATCTGCACGAGATCGTCGAGCGTCTCGGCCAGCCGGTGCGGCGCCTCGAAGAACACGAGCGTGGCGGGCACGGCGGCGAGCGACCGGATGTCCCGCCGCCGCTCGGCCTGCCGGGCCGGCAGGAACCCGGCAAAGCAGAACCGCGTGTCCAGCAACCCGGAGACCACGAGCGCCGCCAGGACTGCCGAAGCGCCAGGCACCGCGAACACCGGGACGTCGGCCTGGGCGCACGCGGCCACGAGATCGCTGCCCGGATCAGACACCAGCGGCGTACCGGCATCGGAGACGATCGCGATCGCCGCGCCGGCCCGCAGCCGCTCCACGATGCCTGTCCGCAGCCGCGCCGCGCCGTGCGCGTCGTAGCGCAGCATCGGCGTGGTGATCCCGTAATGGGCCAGCAGCGTCCGCGTTACGCGCGTGTCCTCGGCGAGAATGGCTTCCGCAGCGGCGAGCGTGGCCAGACCGCGCAGCGTCATGTCGGCAAGGTTGCCGATCGGGGTCGCCACGACGTGCAGACCGGGCAGCAGCGAACGCGCCTCGGCACGCAGGCCGAGCACCGTGTAGGTCGACGCCGGGCGGTCGTTCGGCGGACTTGCGGCGGTCATGTGACGTTCATGGCAACGGACCCTCGGTGGCGTGCGGAGAGAACGCACCCTTTACTTTTGATTGCGAACATCGTTCAACTTCCTCGCTTTCCGAGCGGAATTCCGGGTGCCGTGTCTCGCTCTCTGGAAAGGGTTCGCATGCTGAAATCTCCCCTGACGCGGTCGAGCGGCGGTTCGCCGGCAATGGTCCGGGGTGCGCGAAAAGCGTTCGCGGCCTCTCTCCTTTTGCTGCTGGGCGCCTGCGGCGCGGGCTCGGGGCTCGATCCGCTCGCCCGACAGGAGCCTCCCGCGGCGCCCGCGGCGGACGTCATCGGCAGCGGCTCGGTCAAGGTTGCGCTGGTTCTTCCGCTCTCGGCGCCTGCCGGCGCCGGACAGGCGCAGGCGCTCCGCAACGCCGCGGAAATGGCGATGGCGGAGTTCCAGTCGCCCGATCTCCAGATCATCGTGAAGGACGACAAGGGGACCGCCGAAGGAGCGCAGATCGCCGCGCGCGAGGCGCTCGCGGCCGGCGCGGAGCTGATGATCGGACCTCTGTTCGCGCCGTCCGTCGCCGCCGCCGGCGAGGTCTGGCGTCCGACGGGCCGGCCGGTGATCGGGTTCTCGACCGACACCAACGTCGCGCAACGCGGCACCTACCTGCTGAGTTTCACGCCGCAATCGGACGTCGATCGCGTGATCCGCTATGCCGCGAGCCGCGGCAAGAAGTCGTTCTCGGCGATGATCCCCAACACCGCCTACGGCAACGTGGTCGCCGATGCGTTCCAGCAGGCGGTGACGTCGGCCGGTGGCCGTATCGTTTCGGTCGAGCGCTACGCTCCGGGGCCGGGCGTCGCGCAGGCGGCGCAGAGGATCGCGGCCGGGGCGTCGCAGATCGACAGCCTCTTCCTGCCGGAGGCGGCCGATCAGGTCGGCGCTGCCGTGCAGGCCCTCAGCGCCGCCGGCGTGAGCGCGCCGCGCGTGCAGTTTCTCGGAACCGGAATCTGGAGCGATCCGCGCGTCTATCGCATCGCCGGACTGAACGGCGCCTGGTTCCCGGCTCCCGATACCGGCGGCTACGCGGCGTTCTCGCAGCGCTATCGGACGCGGTTCAAATCCGAGCCGACCGTGATCGCACCCAACGCGTACGACGCCGTCGCGCTCGCCGCCGCCCTCGTGCGGACGCAGGGCGCGAACCGGTTCCGCGAGCAGGTTATCACCAATCCTTCGGGGTTTGCCGGCCAGTATGGCGTCTTTCGCTTCCGGTCGGACGGCACCAGCGAGCGGGCGCTGGCAATCCAGCAGATCGGCAACGGCACCACGCAGGCGGTCAGCCCCGCGCCACGCAGCTTCACGTCCGGCACCTGATCGACAGGATTGACGGGCGCGACGCGACCCTCAGGCCGCGAGATCGGCGACGATCGCGTCGAGGACGGGAAAACCGGACATCGTTGCCCGCAGCCGGCTGTTGGCGACGCGCTCCACCAGACCTTCGTCGACGAGATAGCGGACCTGCTGCTCTCGGATCGTATGACCGGTGATCATCTCGTAGCGGGCGAGGTCGACGCCTTCGCTCAGACGAAGGCCCATCAGCAGCAGTTCGTCACCCTGCGATTCGTCCGAGAGGGCGTCGCTTTCGACGAGCGAGTGACCGTCGCGCTCGACGCCCGCGAGCCAGGCTTCGGGATTGCGCGCCGTGGAAAGGGCCCGCCTCTGTCCGTCGACCACGAGCCGGCCGTGCGCTCCCGGACCGACGCCGGCATATTCGCCGTATCGCCAGTAGACGAGGTTGTGGCGGCTCTCCGACCCCGGCCGGGCATGGTTCGAGACCTCGTAGGCCGGCAGACCGCGGACGTCGCAGATCTCCTGCGTCGCGTCCCACAGCGCGCGACCCATGTCGGCGTCGGGCATCGCGAGCTTGCCGGCTGCGTGGAGGCGCGCGAACGCCGTGTCGGGCTCGATCGTGAGCTGGTAGAGCGACAGGTGCTCGGAGCCTTCGCTGATGGCGCGCACGAGTTCCTGGCGCCAGCTCTCCACGGTCTGTCCGGGGCGGCCGTAGATCAGGTCGAAGGAGACGCGGTCGAAGATCGAGGCGCCGGTCCGCACGGCCTGAACGGCCTCGGCAGCCGAATGCTGCCGGCCCAGCAGCTTGAGAGCCTCGTCGTCGAGCGCCTGGACGCCGATCGACAGCCGGTTCACGCCGACAGCGCGATAGCCGCGGAAGCGCCCCGCCTCGACGCTGGTCGGATTCGCTTCCAGCGTGACCTCCGCCGCGGTGTCGACTGGCCACACCGCGCCGATCGCGTCGAGAATGCCGCCGACGGTCTCGGGAGCCATCAACGACGGCGTGCCGCCGCCAAAGAACACGCTGGTCACGGTCCGACCGGGCGCGAGCGAGGCCATATGGGCGATCTCGCGGGCGAAGGCCGCCACGTAGCGCGCCTGATCGGGCGGCGTCTGCCTGACGTGGCTGTTGAAGTCGCAGTACGGGCATTTCGCGGTGCAGAACGGCCAGTGCACGTAGACCGCCAGCGCCGCGTCGTCGCCGGCGAGCGCATCGACTTGGCCGGTCGCACGGCGGGCCGCGCGTGAAACCAGCTCGCCGTGCAGCAGCGGCCTCGACGGCTCCGCGACCGTCGTGCCGGCGCCGTGCTCGCCCGGCCGGGCACGAAAGGGCGCGAGAAGCTTCAGCGACGGCAGTCTCATGGAAGACAGGCCTCGCGCAGGGCCAGAAACGCCCGCGCCCGATGCGACAGGCCGAGGCCCGCGGGCGGCAGCCCGTGCTTTTCCGTGGCGCTCATCTCGCCGAACGTCCGGTCGTGCCCGTCGGGCTGGAACACGGGGTCGTAGCCGAAGCCGCGATCGCCGCGTGGCGGCCAGACCACCCGTCCGTGCACACGCCCTTCGAACAGTTCCTCGTGACCGTCAGGCCAGGCGACGACGAGCGCCGAGACGAAATGGGCGCGCCGGCGCTCGGGCGTTTCCGCACCCCGGCGGGCGAGTTCGGCCCGGACGCGCTCCAGTGCCGGGTGAAAGTCGCGTCCCGGCCCCGCCCAGTTCGCCGAGAGCAGCCCCGGCGCGCCATCGAGCGCCTCGATGCAGATGCCGGAATCGTCGGCGAGCGCCGGGAGGCCGGTCGCGCCCGAAGCCGCATGCGCCTTGATCGCGGCATTCTCCGCGAACATCGTGCCGGTCTCCGCGGGCTCGGGCAGGCCGAGGTCGCCGGCGGCCACCAGTTCGATCCGGTGCGGCGCCATCAGGTCGCGCATCTCGGCGAGCTTGCCCGCATTATGCGTGGCGAGCACGATCCGCCCGGACAGCTGGCGATGCGGCCCCGCCATGGTCACATGACCGCCATGCGCTGCAGGTCGATCAGCCGCGCGGTCCCCTTTTTGGCGAGGTCGAGGAGCGCGAGAAGCTCGTCGCGGCTGAACGGGGTACCTTCCGCCGTGCCCTGAACCTCCACGATGCCGCCGGCGCCGGTCATGACGAAGTTGGCGTCGGTCTGGGCCGTGGAATCCTCCGCATAATCGAGATCGAGAACCGGAACGCCCTGGCTGATGCCGCAGGAGATCGCCGCGACATGGTCGCGCAGCGGCTCGCCCTTGAGCATGTCGCGGGCGCGCATCCAGCCGATGCAGTCGTGGAGTGCGACCCAGGCGCCCGTGATGGCGGCCGTGCGCGTGCCGCCGTCGGCCTGGACGACGTCGCAATCGACCGTGATCTGACGCTCGCCGATCAGCGTGAGGTCGACGACGGCGCGCAGCGAGCGGCCGATCAGACGCTGGATCTCCTGCGTCCGGCCGGACGGCTTGCCGGCCGTGACCTCGCGTCGCGTCCGTTCGTGGGTCGCGCGCGGCAGCATGGCATATTCCGCGGTGACCCAGCCCTTGCCCTGGCCGCGCAGCCACGGCGGCGGCTTCTCCTCGAGAGAGGCCGTGCAGAGCACGTGCGTTTCGCCGAACTTGACCAGACAGGAGCCTTCCGCATAACGCGCGACCGCCCGTTCGAGGCTGATCTTGCGCAGTTCGTCCGGGGCTCGTTTCGATGGTCGCATGGGGCGCTCGCTTAAGGAGTGCGGCTTTTAGGGGGCCATGAGCCCCCTCGCAAGGACCAACTGACGGCATCGTTATCGCACGAGCGCAGTCCATCGGGGCCGCACGAGCATCGCGCCGCCCCTTGTTTCGGCGGCCATCTGACGCCACTCTGATTCCAATGGCTGCGCCCGTCGAACCGAACACCTTCGATTCCAGCGCCTTGCGGCAGCTCGATCAGCGCTCGCGCGAAATCTTCAAGCGCATCGTGGACAGCTATCTCGCGTCCGGCGAGCCGGTCGGTTCGCGCAATCTGTCGCGCATCATCCCAATGACGTTGTCGCCCGCGTCTGTGCGTAACGTCATGTCGGACCTCGAAGCTCTGGGTCTCATCTACTCGCCGCACGCCAGCGCCGGCCGGCTTCCGACCGAACAGGGGCTGCGATTCTTCGTGGATGCGCTTCTGGAGGTCGGCGACCTCAGCGGCGAGGAACGGGCGCAGATCGAGGCGCAGGCGCGCGCGGCCGCCTCGGGGCGGAACCTCCAGGACCTGCTCGCAGAGGCGTCCAGCCTGCTCTCGGGCCTCTCGCGCGGCACCGGCGTGGTGCTCGCGTCGAACGTCGACCGCCGGCTGAAGCACATCGAGTTCGTCCGCCTCGATGCCACGCAGGCTCTCGTCGTCCTCGTCGGAGAGGACGGCCAGGTCGAGAACCGCGTGATCGCGCTTCCCCCCGGTCTGCCTGCCGGCGCCCTCGTCGAGGCCACCAACTACCTGAACGCCCGGCTGAAGGGGCGGACGCTCTCCGACGTCCGCTCCGCGGTGGAGGAGACACGCACGACCGCCCAGAAGCAGCTCGACGACCTGACCGCCCGGCTGGTCGACGCGGGTCTGGTGAGCTGGGCCGGGCGGGATGACGGCCAGCCGCAGCTGATCGTGCGCGGGCAGGCCAACCTGCTGGACGATCTGCACGCTGCCGAAGATCTCGAGCGCATCCGCCTGCTGTTCGCCGACCTCGAAACCAAGAAGGACGTGATCGACCTTCTCGGCCGCGCCGAGACGGCCGATGGCGTGCGCATCTACATCGGGTCCGAGAACAAGCTGTTCTCGCTGTCGGGCTCGTCGATGATCGCCGCGCCCTTCCGCGACGGTAACCAGAAGATCGTGGGCGTGCTCGGCGTCATCGGCCCGACGCGGCTGAACTATGCCCGCATCGTTCCGATGGTCGATTATACGGCCAAGGTCGTAGGCAAGCTGCTCGAAGGGTGAGGTGTTCCTCCGAATGGCGCCTACAGAACCTTCCCCGGATTGAGGATGCCGGTGGGGTCGAGGGTGCGCTTGAGCGCGCGCATCAGGTCGAGCGCGACCGGGTCCTTGAAGTCCGGCAGCAGGTGCCGCTTGAGCTGGCCGATGCCGTGCTCGGCCGAGATCGAGCCGCCCATGTCGCGGACGATGCCATGGACCACGGCGTTGACCTCGTCCCAGCGTGAGAGGAACGCGGCCT
>CAZVMY010000057.1:0-10474 GCA_964628955.1 uncultured Methylocystis sp. | reverse complement strand
GCTCACGACAGGGCCTCCATCAGTGCTTGCAGCGAAGCACGGTGGATCGCAGCGGGATCGCGTCGGCGCCAGGAGGCGATCAGCGGCGCGACGTCCTCGCCGAGATATCGCCGACGCTGCAGCGCGAAGGCGAGCGTGGTGCGGGCTCCTTCGGACCCATCCAGCGCATGCAGCATCAGCACCGACATCACGAGGTCGTGGCGCGGGGTGTCGAGCACATCCAGCCCCGACAACTTCAGCGCCATGGCGACGGCGGCGGCGGGGTCACCAGCAAGTGCTTCGCGCCAGTGCTCGACCCGCAGCGGCACGAGCTTGGCCAGGAGCGCACGCAGCTCGGCCTGTTCATGATCGCCAATGGCGCCGGCAGCTCTGGTCCGCCACATCAGGATGAGCGGTGCGGTCTGGGCCGGCACGCCACCGTGGACACTGAGCGCAGCGTCGTGATCGGGCAAACTGGCGATGGCAGGATGGGCGAAGACGGCGTTGGACATGACGGGCAAGCTCCGGCGATCGCCGGCATGTAGCCAGCGTCGCGTTAGGTGAAAAAGTGAAAGTCTGGAGACGGGGCGGCGTAACGCCGCCCCTGCCTCATGCGGCCGGGCTCATCGCCGCCTCAGGCAACGCCTCGCGGCTCCGGGCCAGCGCGGCGAGGACGCCGCGGCCGGCACGGCGCGGGCGGGTCGCGACGTTGGCGCGGTCGGCGAGCCGCTCCTGAGCCAACTGCAGCATCGGCGGGACGCGGGCGAGCATCCGGCTTTCGAGTGCGCCCAGCGCCGCGTCGATGGTCGGCGTCACCGGCACGCCGAAGAGCGCGTCGAGCCCGTCCCGGGTGACGGTCAGCCCTTCCCGAAATCCCGACCTGCCATAAAAATCCACGACATGGCAGCGATAGGACTTCAGCTTGATGCCGAGCAGCGTGCGCAGATAGGAGGCGAGCTGGAGCCTGGCGCAGGCGAGATCGCGCTCGGTCTGGCGCCTCTTCTTGCTCTCGGTGATGCCGGAGCCGCGCTTGATCTCAATCACCATCGCGACCGAGCGCTCCTGGTCAATCACGATCAGGTCGAAATGCCCGGTCCGGACGCTGGCGCCGTCGCTGGTCAGCGAAAGCTCCTCGACGCGCGCGGCGCCGTTCTCCTGGACGTACATCTCGGCCGCCCTGGTGATCGGGATGCGGACCTGCTGCATCACCAGAAAGCGGCGGTGGCGGACGAGGGCAGCGTAGAGCGCGTCCTCGATCACCGCGCCCGAGCGCTTCACCACCGAAGCGAGGAAGGAGTTCATGGCGCTGAGGCTCGGACCCAGCAGCGGATCGACCGCGAACTCGGCCGACCCCGCGCCCGTCACCGCCTGCTCGATCCGCGCCATCAGCTCGGCAGGGATAGGAGCGCGCGGCGGCGTCGCGGACGGATCGGACGGGGCAGCGCTGAGGCTGGGGATGGCGGAGGGGGTAGGGTTGGTGCAGGCGGTATGCATGTCTTAAGCTCTCCTCGTGGACGGCGTGTCCACGAGAGTTAGATTGTCATATCAAGTGACATTTGTCACTTTAAGTGAGTTTGTATGCTTAACAGAGCCCAAATACGGGCTGCCCGCAGCTGGCTCGACATCTCGCAGGACGAGTTGGGACAGTGGAGCGGCGTAGCCAAACGCACGATCATACGGATCGAACAGGGCGCATCTTCCGGTCAGGAGCGGACGCTTCGCGATCTGCAGCGTGCTTTTGAAGACCGCGGCATAGAGTTCCTGTTCGAGAACGGGCGCGGGATCGGCATTAAAGCTCGAACCACTCTTGAAGCGAAACCAGCGGTTTCAGTCGAAAATTAGCTTTCAGGCAAAGCGAGCGCTTTATCGATTGGGCTGGCTGGAGGCCTCAACCTGGGGAATCGCTGTATCGGATACAAAATAGGCTCGGCGATGCCGAGCCTGTTGTCATGCTATCTCAATCTTGTCTTGGGATTGTTGACTAGGCGTCAGCGCATTCGAAAAACTCGTCGAAACGGTGGTTGGCGAACCTCTCGACATATAACCGAGCTTCTGCGTCAGTTAGCGGGATCACGCCATCGCCTTCGACGTAGCCGCGGTCCCCCGTGATCCGCTGTGCCCACCGCGTCGCAGCGCCCCCTTCGCCAGCCAGATAGAACCGGCTGTTTTTCGTGCGGAAGAGCTGCGTCCGCTCGTAGTTCCAGTCACCCCCTGTCCGGGCAACATCTGCGATCAGCTCAGCGGTTTCGGTGTTGTAGAGCAGTCCTGCGACCACACGGGCCATGATAATGCGTTCCATGTTGGAAATTCCTTCTATGTCGGAGAGGGATTGATGGCGGCGGCCACTATGTCGACCTGGCGCCCGCCGGTTCTTATCAACCAGAGGTAGTACCTGCATCGTCGGGCTCGATAAGCGAGCGCAGTTCGGCGAGGCGCGGGCTAACTTGATCATCGGTATCCGGCTCGTCGGCGATCAGACGATCGAGGCGCCGGCGCAGGGCATCGCGATCGAGTACGCCTTGCTCGATCAGTTCGAGAGCGAGCTGGCCAACCAACTGCACCATGCCTTCGCGGTCGTACACAGCGAAGCCATCGTACAGCTCGGCCGCATCGTCGAATTCTTCTAGGGTCATGTCCAAACCTCGTTGGAGTTGCGATGAGGGTGTGCAGGTATCGTGTCTCGGCGGATCATGGCCGCGACGCCTGCACCCACGGTTTCGTGTGGAGGCGCGTATCATCGGGGGCTCCCCACCGAGTTGGACGCGACACCTCGCTCAAGCTCAACGAAGGCATCGAATTTCTTTTTGAACACTGCGCGAACCAGCGAAACTTCGTTCGGATTGGCGCGCGGGATCGGCAATCCGCCACCGGCGCGGCGCTTGGCGTAGTGATGCGTCGCGGTGGCATCAGAGGAGTGGCCGAGGAGCGCTGCGACGATGGCGAGCCCGCTGGGGCGATCAGCGTAGTGCTCCTTTGCGCGCGCAGCAAAGATGTGCCGCATCGTATAGAGGGTCGGCCACCGCTTGCGGCGTGGGAATGACTTGCGCGTTATCGAACGCAGAGCATCACCAAGCGCCTTGATCAGTTTCGGATAGTCGTCGCCTGCTGCGGCCACGATGGTCAGCCATTCAGACAAGCGCTCCGCGAATTTCCTGGGCAGCCGATCGAACAGCAGTGTTCGCTCGAGAGAGTGCGCCCTGAGGTCGTTCGCCTTCGCATTCGTAACGATCAGGATCAGCGTGCCGTCCTGAAGCTTGAGCGTCACGCTGGGCCATTCGCAAGGGCGAAGGCCAGTCAAAAGTGTGGCCTGAACATAGGCGCGCAAGGCGTTCCGATGATCAGAACGGCTAGCGTCGATCTTGGCCAACAAGGTATCGATATCGTTCTGCGGCAATCCCTTGCTCTTCAAGGCGGAGGTCCTGCGCGGCAGCGCCTTGCGCTCATAGCTCGAGATCGGCTTAGCGGCGCGCAGTCTGCGGGCGAACGCCAGGGTTTCGCTCGTTCCGCCTTTCTCCAGCACATAGGCAGCGGCGCAGCGGTACTGGCGCCAGGACGAGGCGGCTAGCAACAGTCGTCTGACGTCGATAAGCCAGTTGACGTAGTCGGCATGGGATACGACCGAGCAGCCAAGCTCGATCGCGGCCGCTGCGCGCAACTGTTTGTCACGCGCCGGATAAGTTGTTTCGATGTCAATCATCGCGCTTCGTCCGCTGACGCCGCAGCTGCCACATCATCGTGACCGCCGGCGGCGGCTCGAGCAGCGGCGTCTTCGCCCGCGCGGCAATCTCAGCCACGAACTCTGCAGTCGCTCGCTTGGCGTCGATGAGGAATTCCGGCTCGTAGGGGCTATAGATGAGCGTCGTCTCGGGGCTCTCAGGGGGCGCGATATGGCCGAGCCAGATCGCGATCTGCTCGCGGTCCACGCGCTTTCTCTGCATGAAGCGGCCGAGCGAGTGTCGCACGGAATAGGAATTTGCCCGCGGATCGAGCCCTGCGCGCGTCACCGCGGCGGCGCGCCCCTTCTTCACGCTCTTCACCGGCCGGCCGCGCCAAGTCACCGCGCGTCCGGGCGGCAGCTGCTCGACCCACGGGGCGAGATGCTGGTGGATCGGCAGGCAGGGGCGCCACTTCGTCGACTGGGGTCGTCCTTCCGGATTGAGCATGACCAGCGCCGGGTCGCGTTCGAACGATCCCAGCTGGAGATCGAGGATCGCAGCCGTTCTGGCGGCGGTTCCCAGAAGAAACGCGTACCAAATCTGCAGGTGGGGCTCTTCGAAGGCATCGTAGAGGCGAGCAAGTTCGGCGATCGAAAGGATCGCGCCCTTCGGCTTTGCCGATCTCATATGGTTCTTGGTCCTGAACTCAGGCACCTTCCTGAACGAGGTGATCTCGCCGTTGTCGTGCGCACGGCGCAGTGCAGAACGGGCGGTCGAAATCCTGCGGCTGATCGTCCCGATCGTCTTTCCTTCCGCGAGCCAACGATCGCGCAGGCCTTCCCAATCCTTCGGTACGATGGTGACGACCTTCTTGTCGGCAAGGTCAGAGTTGAGGAACTGCGCGATGTGGATCGCTTCGGCCTCGGCCGACGCCAGCTTGGCGATGTAGGGGCGGTGGGCCTCAAGAATCATGCGGAGCGTCATAGGGCCCGCAGCCTTGAGATACGGGCGCGGATCGCCCTGCATGCCTTGGTCGACGAGGGATTGAACCTTGATAACAGCATCGGCCAGGTTGCCGGTGGCCAACGATCCACGCACGACTTGACGGGTTGCCGCGTTGTACCAGGCAACGAAAAGCTGCTTCGACTGGCTATGTTGTACGATGGGGTACGAACCCACGCGCGCCAGTTCCGTATAGGTCACGCCCGTCATAGCGGGGCTCCGTTCTGGCGCTGCCCGCTTACGAAACGCGTGACCTCGAGGCGCGTGAACAACAGTCGCCCGGCTACGGGGATTCGTGCCAACTCGCCACGCTGAGCCAGACGGGTCACGGTTGCGCGCGAAATACGGAGAAGCTCCGCTACCTCCTGCGCGGTCATGATCATGATCTCGGACGACATTCAATCTACCCATACATGGTAGCGTCATGTGGCGAGTGATCTCGACAACGGACGCGGGAGGTGAATTGTTCTACCATGTAATGTTAGATGTCAATCGACGTGTTTAGGCCATTTTTGTAAAGGTTAATGAAGGGTGGACGATGCCGCTAGGGGGGCAGTCATTGGTTTACGACGGGCTGCTGTTCCTTTGCCGGCCTGGTTCCAGCTCGCCCAATCTCGGAAGGCGGGAAAGGCCAGCGCCACCGACGCGGTCCGTTGCCGAGAATCACGGCGATGTCGTCTTCCAGGCTGCATCGCTCGATGAGCAGCCGATCCTGCCATTCTCCCATATCTCCACGGATCGCTTCCAGGTCATCGAGAGGAATGTCTGAGCAGACGATTGTGCGCGAGCCCGTGACGACAGCCTGCAGGACCGAGGCCTCCAATAGGCGGTATCCGATCGCCTTCGCCAAAGCCGGCTCCTTGCCCGTCACCCGGAAGATGACCAATCTGAACTTGTCGATGTCCACGACGACATACGGTCTAGGCCTTGGGCCAAGAGGCTGCCTGAATTTTGGGACGACAAAAGAGGAAGGCGTGATGTGGTCGATGACGATGTCGCTCAGTTTCCTGACCCGACTGACGCCTCCTTTATGAACCGCCAGATCCGCCAGAAGTCGGTCTGCCGCTTCCCTGAATTCAGCGGCGGTGCCTTCCCCACGGAGCAACTTTTGCAGCAGGTCATCCTCGAGCCCGGCTTGCCGCTTGCCGACCCGCAGGACGGCCTCGATCGACATCACAGGAGGGCGAACGTGTAAGTTGGCGAGGTCGACGCCCTTGTCGTCGAGGTACTGAAGCGCGACCAAGGCCCTGCGAGCGGTGTTTTCGGCCTGGCCCGTCAAGGCGGCGAGTTCTTGGATGACCGCTCTTTGCTGGCCGAATGGCGCGGTGCGAAAGCCTTCAAGGAAGGGAAGGGTTCGATCGATCCAATTCCCATCTTCGGCCTTGGTGAAAACGCGACGGGCAGGAGACGAGTTGACGGCCATGGCAAATCGGCTACCATGTATTGGGATCAGATGGCAATGACCCTTGCGGGATAAATTTTTGTTACCTCGGAGTAACGTGGCAGTCTGGCAGCTGGAGTTCGGATGGCGTCGTTTCGGTACGAAGGCAGCACAGGAAGCGGCGAGGGCAACTGCCTCGTCCGCCCGATCGGTCTGCCGTCGAATCGGGATGGCTCGCCGGTCCTGAGCTGCGCCACTAAGGGCTTGCTTTCAGATTGCTTTGAGATGGCCGAAAAATGGCTCTGGCAGCGAGCCAAAGACGAAAGCCCCGGAAACCGCTTTTCTCTAGCGATTTCCGGGGCTTGGAAAATGGTGGGCGCGACAGGGATCGAACCTGTGACCCCTACGATGTCAACGTAGTGCTCTCCCGCTGAGCTACGCGCCCATCCCGCCTGGCGGCCGTTTCGGCCGTGACATTCCCGCGCTATAGCGGGCGGTGGATCGGCATGCAAGCCGGTCGGAGCGCGGCGGCGGTGCCCCGCCGTACGCCCCTGCGAGGTCCTCGCAAAGCCCCGCCCGCGAGGCGCAAGGTTCACAACGGCTTCTAGGCCGCCTGCAGCATCTTCTGGACCTCGTTCACGAGGTCCTTCAGGTGAAACGGCTTCGACAGGATCTTCGCATCTTTGGGGGCGTTGGAGTCCGGATTGAGCGCGACTGCCGCGAATCCCGTGATGAACATCACCTTGATGTCGGGATCGAGTTCCGTCGCGCGACGCGCGAGCTCGATTCCGTCCATCTCGGGCATGACGATGTCGGTGAGCAGCAGCTCGAAAGGCTCCTCGCGCAGCCGGTGATAGGCCGAAAGGCCGTTGTCGAACGAGACCACCGCGTACCCGGCATTTTGCAGCGCGCGGACGAGGAAGCGCCGCATGTCGTTGTCGTCTTCTGCCAGGAGAATTTTCGTCATTGTGGTCTCGATATGAGCGTCTGCAGGCGAAGGGTCGAGCGAGGCGAACGCACGGGCGCGGTTGGGCGAACGCCGCCATGCACTCGCACGCCGAACTTGGGAGAGATGGTTGCCTCTGTCCAGCCACCGGCTCCGATCACCGGTGGACGGTCGCGCGGGCCTCGCCGAAGCGTCTCCCGCGACGGTTCCGTTCTACCGCCACCTCGGTAAAGAAGCAGTGAAATGGCCGGGGCGCCGCCGTGGACAGGGGCGTGGCGGTCAGTCACAATCATGCGCGGCGGAGGCGCTGCGACGCAGCGGCGTCGCGACCGTCTGTCGTACCGCCCACGCCATCCAGGACAGCGAGGTCCGGTCCTCCTTGACCAGCGAGTTTCAGCCGCCTTTCGAAATCTTCGAGCCGGAGCAGCCGCTCTCTCCGCTGGTGTTCAATTCTCCGCATTCCGGCCGGACCTATCCGGCGTCGTTCCTCGCCAGTTCGCGGCTGACCGAACGGGCCCTGCGGCGGTCGGAGGACAGCTTCGTCGATCTGCTGTTTTCGGGGGTCGTCTCCCGCGGCGCGCCGCTGATGCGGGCCCTTTTCCCCCGCGCGGTCCTCGACCTGAACCGCGAGCCTTATGAGCTCGATCCGCGCATGTTCGACGGCCGTCTGCCCTCGTTCGCCAACACGCGCTCGATGCGCGTCGCCGGCGGACTGGGGACGATCGCGCGCATCGTGGGCGATTCGCAGGAGATCTACGCCCGCCGGCTCGGCGTCGACGAGGGGCTGCGGCGCATAGAGCTGCTCTACAAGCCCTATCACCGGTCGCTGCGGCGCCTGATCCAGCGGACGGAGCGGCATTTCGGGCACGCGATCCTCATCGACTGCCATTCGATGCCGTCGGCGTCGCTGGCGCAGGAGACGAGTCCCAAGCCCGACGTCGTGCTCGGCGACCGCTACGGTACCAGTTGCACGCCACTGCTGACGGACTCCATGGAACTGGCGTTTCGCCGGCTGGGCTACACCGTCCTGCGCAACAAGCCCTACGCCGGCGGCTTCATCACCGAGAACTACGGCAGTCCGCTCGCGGGCGTGCATGCTCTCCAGATCGAGATCAACCGGGCGCTCTACATGGACGAGGTCAGCCTCGAACCGCATGCCGGCTTCGACAGGCTGGCGAAGGACGTGCTCACCGTGGTGTCTTCGCTCGCTGCGGTCGACTTCGGAGCACCTCCGGCTTACCGCACCGCAGCGGAGTAGACGGCGGGACCCAAGCGCATCTCGAAAAGAACGAGGCCGCCCCAAAAAGAAAAGGGGCCGCCAGATGGCGGCCCAAGTCTAGGGAGGAAACGCCCAAGGAGGGCTGCGAACCAACGACAACGCCGTCGCTTCGCAACTGCAACATGAAGATCGCGCCGCAAAAATGCAAGAGGAAACTTCCCGGACAGGGCCTGCCTGCACGCCGCCGCCGCCCGCACTGGTAACCAAGGCTTTGCGTTCGGCGGCAGCAAAAGCCTGTAATGACGAGGTGTTTCGGCTGACGAACCCGTGTGTTACACCAAACTTGCATGGCTGCCATCCCGGCGGAGTGATATTCGCATCGGTGCGTGTCGTGCCGACGCGCGTCGGAGGGCCGGCATGACGGTGGTTGCACTGGATCGTTTCATGGAAGACCTCGCGCGCCGGTCCGGCGAGGTGATCCTGCCGTTCTTCCGGTCGAACCTGTCGACGGGCAACAAGTCGCCGAATGGCTTCGATCCCGTGACGGAAGCCGACCGTGCGGCAGAGAACGTCATTCGCCAGGCGATCCGCGCGGCGTTCCCCGATCATGGCATCGTCGGTGAGGAGTTCGGCAGCGAGCGGCCCGACGCGGAGTTCCAGTGGGTCATCGATCCGATCGACGGCACGCGCGCCTTCATCT
The DNA here is from genome assembly GCA_964628955.1 of uncultured Methylocystis sp. Taxonomy (GTDB): domain Bacteria; phylum Pseudomonadota; class Alphaproteobacteria; order Rhizobiales; family Beijerinckiaceae; genus CAZVMY01. The sequence goes on along the minus strand of CAZVMY010000057.1, from coordinate 1,591 downwards.
GCGGCCTGCCGTGCTGGGGCACGCTGGTCGGACTGACGCGCGGCGGCGAACCCGTCTACGGCCTGATGCATCAGCCGTATCTGCGCGAGAGCTTCATCGGGGACGGCAACCGCTCCTTCCTGCGCGGCACGGGCGGCGAGCGCACGCTCCGGACGCGCTCGTGCGACGTCCTGGCCGACGCCTTCGTCGCGACGACCAGTCCGCGAATGTTCGACGAGGTGGACAGGGCGGCCTACGACCGGCTGGAGGCCTCCACCCGCCTCGCCCGCTACGGCACGGATTGCTACGGCTACGCCATGCTCGCCGCCGGTCATGTCGACCTCGTGGTCGAGGCGGGGCTCAAGCCCTACGACATCGTGGCGCTGATCCCGCTGATCGAAGGGGCCGGCGGCGTCGTGACCACCTGGGAAGGCGAACCGGCCGCCGCCGGCGGGCGGATCGTGGCCGCCGGCAACGCCCAGCTGCACGAGGCAGCGCTCAGGCTGCTGACAGGCTGACCGGCTGCGTCACCGTTTCGCCCGGCACGAAGGCATCGAACGCCGCCATGACCTGCTCGCGGATACCGTCACGCTCCATAAGGAGTTCATGCCGCGCGCCCGGAATCACGACGCAACGGGCGCCGCGCCAGCGCTCCGCCATCCGGCATGTGACGTCCGAATCGATCAGCGGGTCGCTGCCGGCCGCGAGGACGAGGCTGGGCGTCGCCAGCCGGTCGCCGAAATCGCGGGCCGCCAGCCGTTCCATCGCCCGGAAGGCTGCGTTGACCCAGCCGATCGTCGGATCCCCGATCGCGATCCCGGGCGCTGCCTCGATGACGCGCGCAGTGCGCTCGTATCGCGCGGCGTCGCTCGTCAGGATGTTGCCTTCGAACGGCTTCGTCGAGATCGAGGTGGCGCCGCCACCGGGAACATACGCTCCACCGAACGCGAGGACATCCAGCGCCGCCGCCGCGAACCGCGCGATCCGCGGGAACTTCAGGCCGGCGAGCGCGGTCATCGGTGCGGACAGCACGAGCTTCGTGAACCGCTTCTCTCCATTCGCGATGGCGAGCAGAAGTGCCGCGCCGCCCATCGAATGCGCGAGACCGAAGAGCGGCCCCGGACAATCGGGCACCACGACGTCGGTCAGAAACGCGTCGAGATCGATGGCGTAGAGGTCGAAGTCGTCGACATGACCCTTGCGAACGTCGGCGAGCTGACGGTCCGATCCGCCCTGCCCCCGCCAGTCGAGCGCGGCCACCGCGAAGCCTCGGCCACGTAGATCGGCGATCGTCTCGTAGTATTTCTCGATGAACTCGGCCCGACCTTCGAACACGCAGACGGTGCCCTTGACCGGTCCCTCTGGGGGTGCCGGCCAGACCGCGGCCCGCAGTCTGAGGCCGTCGGACGTCGTCACGGAGCGGCATCGGCCGCCCTCGGGCAGAGGATTGGCCGGAATGTCGATCAGGTCCATCCGTTATCGCCCCGCGACCTGTTCCTCGCCACCGCCCGTCACGGGCCCGCACGCGATGCAGAAGGCACCAAACTTTGGCCCTCATCGCCGATTCATGATAGCACCCAACCCAGCCTGTAACGAGCCAGCGCCATTCCAT
>CAZVMY010000056.1:5123-10533 GCA_964628955.1 uncultured Methylocystis sp. | reverse complement strand
AACACGCGTGCCGGCAGCCGCAAAAACATTCATGCCCATTACGATCTGGGCAACCGCTTCTACGCCGCCTGGCTGGACCGGACGATGACCTACTCGGCGGCGATCTTCGTGCCCGGAGACAACGATCTGTCGGCGGCGCAGACCCGGAAGTACCGTCTCCTGGCCGAGGCGACCGGCATCCGGCCGGAGCATCACGTGCTGGAGATCGGCTGTGGCTGGGGCGGCTTCGCGGAATTCGCGGCGCGCGACATCGGCTGCCGGGTGACCGCGCTCACGATCTCCCGCGAGCAGTACGAGTTCGCGGTGCGCCGGATCGCCGAGGCCGGGCTGACGGATCGGGTCACGATCAAGTTGCAGGATTACCGCGACGAGACAGGCAGCTACGACCGCATCGCGTCGATCGAGATGTTCGAGGCGGTCGGCGAGGCCTACTGGCCGGCCTATTTCGGGCAGCTTCGCGATCGGCTGAAGCCGGGCGGCGCAGCCGGGCTCCAGATCATCACGATCCAGGACCGGTTCTTCCCGGTCTATCGCTCCGAGATCGATTTCATCCGCCGCTATATCTTCCCCGGCGGCATGCTGCCGTGTCCGGCCCAGCTCGAGACGCTGGCCGGACGCTTCGGCCTCGGGCTCCACGCCGAGCGGATTTTCGGGCTGGATTACGCCGCGACGCTCCAGCACTGGCGTGACGCGTTCCGCGCCTCATGGCCCGAGCTACGGCCGCATGGCTTCGACGAGCGCTTCCGGCGTCTGTGGGAGTATTATCTGTCCTACTGCGAAGCGGGCTTCCGCGCCGGCACGATCGACGTCCGGCAGCTCGTCTACGTCAAGGCGGGTTAATTCGTAGACGGCCGGACGGCGAGGTCAGTCCGTCCGGCGATCCCAGCCGGTGTTGCGCGCGACGAGCCGGAAATAGAGCCAGTACGGCAGCGCCGCCGTAGCCTTCATGATCAGCGCGAAGCGGCGCGGGAACGTGATCTCGAAGCCGCCGCGCTCGAACCCGTCGACGACCCGGCGGGCCGCTTCGTCGGCCTTCATCAGGAACGGCATCGGGAAATCGTTCTGCCCCGTCAGCGGCGTCTCGATGAAGCCCGGATTGACGATCTGGAGCATGACGCCGAACCGGTCGCAGTCGAACTTCAGCGCTTCCGTCATGTTGATCAGCGCCGCCTTCGACGCTCCGTAGGCCGCCGCTTTCGGCAGCCCGGCGTAACCCGCCACCGACGCGTTGACGCCAATCTGGCCGAAACCGCGCGTGGCCATACGCGGCAGCAGCGCGGCGAGACCGTGCACGGTACCCATGACGTTGACGTCGAAAGCCTGCCGGAACGCCTCAACGTCGAGTGCCGGCGCCCGCACATACGGCGCGACACCGGCATTGAGAAACGCCAGGACCACCGGGCCGTGTGCCATCTCGATAGCGCCGACGAGCGACTGCATACCGGCTTCGTCGGTGATGTCGCCCGGATGCGCGACGATGCGCCCGGCAAGCCCCGCGGCCTCGCGCGCGAGTGCCGAGAGCTCGGGCTCGCGCCGTGCGGTGACGGCCACGGTCCAACCCCGGCGGGCGAACTCGATTGCGACGTCGCGTCCGATGCCCGAACTTGCACCCGTGACCCACGCGACGCCGTCGGCCGGCTTCACGCGGCGCAAGACGCTTCCGCCCATCCGTTTCTCCGGTCAGACCGCTTGCGGGTCGTCAGTGCCGGAAGAGCCGGGCGAGGATACGCCCGACCGGCCCGGTCAGGCGCAGGTTGCCCTCGGTGACGGCATAGCAGACGCAGTCTTCGTCGGCGTCGGTCACTGGCCGATGGTCGATGTCGTCGTCGGCAACCGCGATGTCCCCACGCGCATAATGACCCTGCTGATCCGTGAAGCCGCCGCTGATCACCAGCGTCGCCTCGAGACCTTCATGGGTATGCGACGGCATTTCACGACCACCGCGGATCCAGTAGAGAACCGCCTCGCATTCAGGGCCCCGTTCGACGCGGTACTCGCGAATGCCCGGCATCAGCCGGCGCCAGCGCAGGTCTTCGAACGGGCGGTCGAGATAGGCCGCGAGCGGCCGAGGCAGGATGCCGTGCCTTTCGTCGGCAGCAGCGGGGTGGGCAACCGGCTTCTCGGCGAAGATCGCCGCGAGCCGCGCGTCACGCCGGGCGATCGACGTGGGAGGCGCCGCCTCGACCTCGCCCGCGAGCATCCGTTCCAGACCAGCGACATAGGCGCGGCTGCGCGGCGACAGCTCGAGATGTGATGCCACGAGAACCTGCAAGGGCGGGCTCAGCCGGCCGGCCGCATATCCCGCCAGCAGCAAGTCGACCGCCCCATCGTCGGCTCGCGAATCCTGTGTCCGCCCACCGGCCGCCCGCTGGCCTACCATCCGTCCGTCCAACTTCGTCTCCGTCGCCCCGCGATCACTCCGGATCAGTGCCGTCGAGTTACGCTCGACTTCCCCGAGCGGATCACCGCTCCCGCAGCCATGGCGAGGTCCGGTCGAGCGTGTTGCGGAACGGCAGCCATGCCCCGCATTGCGGCGGGATGCGCTGACGACTAGAGCAGGAACTGCACTCCCACCGGCACTTTGAATCCGCGAGCCAGGCATGACCGATCAGACGGCCGTCGACGCTACCCAGGCCGGGCGCGCGCTGCCGGCCACGGCGCTGCTCTTCCGCGAGGACGCCTATGCCCGGCAGACCGCGGCGCGCGTCGTGGCCGTGACCGCCGACGGCGGCATCATCCTCGACCGCACGGTGTTCTACGCCAACAGCGGCGGGCAGCCCGGCGACGTCGGGTATCTTGTCGACGGAACGGGCCGACGGCTCCCGGTCGAGACCGCCGTCTGGGCCGACGGGGCCAAGACCCTCGTCCGGCACGTCGTCCGATTGGGCTCCGGGGTCGAGAGCGGCGAATTGAGCGTCGGAGATCCCGTGGACGCCGTGCTCGACTGGGACATCCGCCATCGCCGGATGCGCATGCACACCTGCCTGCATCTCCTCTCGGTCGTGCTGCCCTATCCCGTGACGGGCGGCGCGATCGGCGAGAACGAGGGCCGGCTGGACTTCAACATTCCCGACGCCGGTCTCGAGCGGGAGCGGATCACCGACGAGTTGAACGTGCTCGTCAGCCGGGATGCTGCGGTCGCCAGCCGATGGATCACCGACGCCGAACTCGACGCCAGTCCCGGGCTGGTCAAGACGATGTCGGTTCAACCGCCGCGCGGTTCCGGCATGATCCGCCTGGTCGAGATCGAGGGGCTCGACCTGCAGCCATGCGGCGGCACGCATGTCCGCCGCACGTCGGAGATCGGCCCGGTGACCGTCAGCCAGATCGAGAAGAAGGGGAGGCTCAACCGCCGCGTCCGCGTTCGCTTCGCCTGACGCCGACCGGTGGCCGGCCAGACCTCGGCGCGAGGAGGCCACTCTGCCGGGTCCAGCCGACCGGCCGCATGGCCTCGGGCGATGTGGCGGTCCCCCGACCATGAGGCATCGCACCGCTGCGGGGAGGCAGCGACGACGATGCCGAAACCGTAGCGGCCCACTCCGGCGTCGCGGGAAATGGGTTCGGTTACGGTTAAATGGTAACGTTACGCCGGGCCGGTCGCCGGCTCAGGCGGCATCGGCGATGACGCGGTTCCGGCCGCTTCGTTTCGCCTTGTAGAGCGCCTCGTCGGCACGCCGTAGGATGGCGTCCGCCGTGGATTGCCCCACGACGATCCCGGTCATGCCGATCGAGATCGTGATCGGCACCATGGCCGATCCGTCGACGACCGCGAAGGGCTCGCGCTCGATCGACAACCGCAGGCGCTCGGCGACCCTGAACCCGACCTCCGCATCGGTGTCGGGCATGATGACCACGAACTCCTCCCCGCCCACGCGGCACATCAGGTCGGCGTTGCGCAGACTCCTGCGCATCCGCTGGGCGAATTCCTTCAGCACCTCGTCGCCGGCGCTGTGGCCATGCGTGTCGTTGATCGCCTTGAAGTAGTCGATGTCGATGGCGAGGATGGAGAGCGGCATGCCCTGGACGCCCCTGTCGCCGATCAGCATGGCGAGATGGCTCTGCATGTAGCGCCGGTTGTGGAGCCCGGTCAGCGGATCGATCACAGCCAGTTCCATGGACGCCTGGACCGTCTCGTTCAGCCGGTCCATGTAGCGCTTGCGCCGCACCTGCGTGCGGACCCGCGCCATCATCTCGTTCCGGTCGACCGGGCGCATGAGATAGTCGTTCACGCCGATTTCGAGCCCGCGGAGAATGCGTGTCTCCTCGTCGAGCCCCGCGATGACCAGGATCGGCACCTTGCGCGTCCGTTCCAGCGACCGGAGCTGACTGCAGAGCCTCAGGCCGTCGAAATTCTCGAGGCTGAGGCTGACGATCACCAGATCGTAGGCGCTCTCCGCCGCCCGGATCAGCGCTTGCTGCGGATTGGTTTCGAGGTCGACGGTCTGCGTCTGGCGCAGCGAGGCGAGCAGCCGGTCGGACGAACTCGGACGGTCGTCGACCAGCAGGATACGCCCGTCGAGACCCGTTTCGGCCGCCGCGCCGGCCAGCGGATCACCGACGCCGATGTGCCGCGAGGTCATCGCGCGCGATCGCAGTTCGTCGGTCAGCATCTTGAGCCGGACAAGACTGCGCACGCGCGACAGCAACGCGAGCTCGTTCACGGGCTTGGTCACGAAGTCGTCGGCGCCCGCCTCCAACCCCCTCAGACGATCGGCAGGCTGGTCGAGAGCGGTCACCATGACGACAGGCAGATGCGCGGTCGACGGCGCCGTCTTGAGCCTCCGGCAGACCTCGAAGCCGTCCATGCCGGGCATCATGACGTCGAGCAGCACGAGGTCGCATTCGCCCCGTTCGCAAAGCTCGATCGCGGCCGGCCCGTTGGTCGCGGTCAGGACATCGAAGTATTCGGCCGTGAGTCGCGCCTCCAGGAACCGGATGTTCGGCAGCACGTCGTCGACGACGAGAACGCGTGCGGTCACGGCCGGCCCCCGCCGACGTCGCCGATATACGTCCGGACCGTCTCCATGAACTTGCCGACCGAGATCGGTTTCGAGAGATACGCTTCGCAGCCGCCCTCGCGGATGCGCTCCTCGTCCCCCTTCATGGCGAACGCCGTGATCGCGATGATCGGGATGGCGCGCAGGTCCTCGTCCTCTTTGAGCCACTTCGTCACTTCGAGGCCGGAGACCTCCGGCAGCTGGATGTCCATGAGGATGAGGTCGGGTCTGCGGGACCGGGCAAGGCCCATCGCCTCCATGCCGTTGCGCGTCTGGATCACGGCATATCCATGCGCTTCGAGGAGATCGCTGAAGAGCTTCATGTTGAGCTCGTTGTCCTCGACGATGAGTACGGATTTCGGCATGATCTCGGTGTTCCGCGGGGCGACGGCGCGTTATGGCGGGGCAAAAAG
>CAZVMY010000056.1:0-5113 GCA_964628955.1 uncultured Methylocystis sp. | reverse complement strand
AAAAGCTCGCGCGTCCGCCTCGTTTGAGGACTCTACCCTAGGCATGAAGGATTGACGAAAGGCAAAGGCGATGCGGCGGCACAGCAGCGAAAAATCAGATAACGGCCGCGCCGAGACCTTGGCGATCGAGGCGCTGCAGTTTCTCGCGGCTGACGTCGACAGGCTGCAACGCTTTCTCGCGACTACCGGGCTGGGACCGCAGAACTTGCGGGAGGCTGCGCGCGACTCGAATTTTCTTGTCAGCGTGCTCGATCATGTCTGCGACGACGAGCGACTTCTGCTGGCGTTCGCGGAGGTGGCTTCGGCCGATCCTGCCGGGATCGTCGCCGCGCGCGTGAAGCTCGGCGGCCGGGCGACGGCGGAGTAGCACGGTCATGCAGCCGCCGCTGTGCCGCGATTGCGGCACCTCGTTCGAGGCCGGCGACCGCTGCCCGGCCTGCGGCAGTCCGCGATTGCTCGCGCATCCCGAGCTTGATCGGCTCACCATCGCCCACGTCGACTGCGACGCTTTCTACGCCGCCATCGAGAAGCGCGACGACCCGACGCTGACCGACAAGCCGGTGCTTGTCGGCGGCAGTCGCCGCGGGGTGGTCGCAACCTGCTGTTACGTCGCGCGCACCTATGGCGTCCGATCGGCGATGCCGATGTTCAAGGCGCTGAAGGCCTGTCGGGGGGCCGTCGTCATCAAGCCAGACATGGAGAAATACGTGCGGGTCGGACGCGAGGTGCGCGCGCTGATGCTCGAACTGACGCCGCTCGTCGAACCGTTGTCGATCGACGAAGCCTTCCTCGACCTCGCCGGAACCGAGCGGCTGCACGGCATGCCGCCCGCTGCTGCGCTCGCGGGCTTCGCTCGCCGGGTCGAACGTGAGATCGGCATCACGGTCTCGATCGGCCTCTCGTTCAACAAGTTCCTCGCCAAGATCGCGTCCGATCTGGACAAGCCCCGCGGCTTTTCCATCGTCGGTCGCGCGGACGCTGCGGCGTTCCTCGCCGGAAAGCCCGTCGGGATCATCTGGGGCGTCGGGCGCGAGACCCAGAAAAGGCTGGCCGCCGACGGGCTCGTCACGATCGACGACCTCCGGCGGCGCGGAAGCCAGGATCTTGCACGCCGCTATGGCGGTGAGGGCGAACGCCTCCATCGCCTCGCGCACGGGATCGACGATCGGCCGGTGCGGCCGGATCGCGAGACCAAGTCGGTCTCGGCCGAGACGACCTTCGATCGCGACATCCACGACGTCGAGAGCCTGTCGGCGGTCCTCTGGACACTGTCGGAAAAGGTCGCACGGCGCCTGAAGCGCCAGTCGCTGGCCGGTTGCAGCGTCACGCTGAAGCTGAAAGCCGCCGATTTCAGCATCCGCACGCGGTCGCGCTCCGGCGTGCCGCCGACTCAGCTCGCGCGGCGTATCTTCGAGGTCGGACGCGCGATGCTCGTCCGGGAGGCGACCGGCACGCCGTTTCGCCTCATCGGGATCGGTATCTCCGAGTTCCGCGACGCCGCCGAAGCTGACCGCGGCGATCTGGTCGACACGAGCGCGCGGCGCGAGGTGGCGACCGAAGCTGCGGTCGACAGCATCCGCGACCGGTTCGGGCCGGGTGCCGTCGTCCGAGGCATCGCCTTCGCCCGGCCGCGAACCTGACGTGGTCTACGTCCTGCAGGCTATTTCGGGCATTCACCGGCCTTGAGCAGGTCCAGGCGAGTCATCTGGCCCTTGAGCGTGAACTCGCCGAAATCGAGCTTCAGGGCGCCGCTCACGCCGTTCTCGTACATGTCGAACGACAGAACGTAGACGGGAGTGCGCTCGCCGACGCCCGGTTCGAAGTAGCTGATCGCGACGGGCCAGCGGCGCATGGCGGCCAGCCCCGCCTGCTCCGCCGCGGGCTCGATCGGACGCCCGTCGGCGGCGATCGGTCGGCCGATGATCGCGGTCGTGTCATAGAGCTTCGACCCGCCGTCCGACCCGTCGTATACCTTGGCCTCGACGACGGTTCGGCTCTCGCGCGCCGCCTCGATCAGCAGGCGCATGTGATGGCTCGGGAAGATCGAGTCTCCGGCGAAGTCGACCTTCTCGGCTTTCGGGCGCCGCAGGCTGACCGAGATGCCCCCATCGGTCGCGCGCTCGGCCCGGCCGTCGGTGGCCTGCGTCGGCGCGTTGTTGATCAGGCTCTGGGTGTTGAAGCGGAAGGTCTCGCCCTTGCCTTCCTCCCAGGTCACGCTGCGCAGGTCCGACATCCGCGAAGTGCCTTCGCCATCGTTGATCCGGGTGACCTGACGGTAATTGAAGGCATAGCCCTCGCAGGCGTTGCCGGTGAACTCCATCGCGATGCGGCCCTGCGCCGATTCGATCGGCTTGGTGCCGCGCGTACTGGAGAGCACGAGTTCGTATGCCGCGCGATGCGGCACCAGCACGACCGGCTCGGCCGCGAGGACCGGGACTCCGAAGGCACTCACCATCGCGAACGCGGCTGCCAGATGACGCCCGCGAAGTCTCCTGCCCTTCCCTGCTCCAGTGATCGTCATCCTCGCCTCACTCCTGCGGTGAAGGTCCGCGTACCCGCCATTATCTTGCGCAACCGACGCCGACAGGCAACGGCGCTTCGCGTGCATGACCCGTGCCGAACCTCGCCGGTGAATCGGGCGACCGCGCGGCGGCGGGAGCCTCTTTCGGCGGGCTGCGCCGGCGAAGCTCTCGCTGGCCCCTCCCTTGCCTGCCATCCTGTGATCGGCGACAAGCGGCTCGAACCTGGCCGATCGGCGGAAGGACTGCGTCATGAGTTTGGTGGAAGACAGGCTGGCAGCGCTCGGCATCGTGCTGCCGACCCCGGTGGCTCCGGTCGCCAACTACGTTCCCACCGTCCGGACCGGCGATCTCCTGTTCGTCTCCGGACAGATCTGTCTGGGTGGCGACGGCAAGCTGGCCGAGCGTCACAAAGGCAAGCTCGGCCGCGAGATTTCGCCTGAAGCCGGCCGGGAAGCGGCGCGCCTGTGCGCGCTCAACGTCCTGGCCCAGGTGAAGGCGGCGCTTGGCGATCTCGATCGCGTCAGGCGCTGCGTCAGGCTCGGCGGCTTCATCAACGCAATGCCGGACTATGCCGCGGTGCCGGTCGTGATGAACGGCGCCTCCGACCTCATGGTGGAAGTGCTCGGCGAACTCGGACGCCATTCCCGCTCGACGGTCGGGGTCGCGGAATTGCCTATGGATGCATCCGTCGAGGTCGAAGCCGTGTTCGAAGTATCATGATGGTTCGATCGACCCCGGCGAACTCGCCGGACTGGCTTGTGGCACGACCGATCGCCCACCGTGGCCTGCACGATGCGGCCGGCGGTCGTCTGGAGAACACCCGATCGGCGTTCCAGGCGGCGATGGACCATGGGTTCGCGATCGAATGTGATCTTCAGAGAGCAGGCGACGGCGAAGCGGTCGTGTTCCACGATTTCCGCCTCGATCGGCTGACGAACGACGCGCGGCGCATCGATGAACTCGACGCCGCCGAACTTGCCCGGCTGCCACTGAAGGGGACCGACGAACGGATCGAGACCTTTGAGGCGCTGCTGTCGCAGGTTGCGGGGCGAGCTCCCGTCGTGGCCGAGATCAAGAGCCGGTTCGACGGCGACCTGCGGTTGGTCGAACGCGCCGTCTCGGTCGCGGCCGGGTTTCCGGGCACGCCGATCGCCTTCAAATCATTCGATCCCAAGATCACGGCGGCGCTGCGCAGGCTCGCCCCTGCCCTGCCGCGCGGCATCATCGCGATGGGCGCCTACAACTACCCCGATTACACCGCGCTCTCGCCGGCGGAGAAATACGCTCTCGCCAACATGCTGCATTTCACGGACACGGAGCCGGATTTCCTGTCCTGGCACGTGGGAGACCTCCCCTCGGCCGTCCCATACCTGTTCCGCAACGGACTCGGCCTGCCGGTCGTGACCTGGACGGTCCGTTCGCCGGACCAGGCCGCGCTCGCCCGCGAACACGCAGACCAGATGGTGTTCGAGGGCTTTCTGCCCTGATCCGTTCACCGATGGTTCAAGCCGGGCGACCGAGCGTGAAGGCCGTCGAGGAGGATTGAATGGACAGACGCGGCTTTCTCTCATTGGTCGGACTCGGCATCGCCGCCTCGGCGATGCTCCCCGTCACCGCCCATGCCGTCGTTGCGCCGCCGGTGGCGGCGGAAGCGCTGGCACCGGCCGACGCCGTAGAGATGGTGAAATGGAAGGGCGGCGGCTGGGGCCGCGGCCGTGGCCGGGGCTGGGGCGGCCCTCCGCCCTGGAGCCGTGGCCGTCACCGCGGCTGGTACCGCGGCCGACGGCGCGGGCGGCGTCGGCGAGGCTATTATTTCTGAGAGCGCGGCGTCCCGACGCGGGAGCCTTTTCATCAGACGGCGCGCGATTTAGGTTGCGGCGCAGCACGGGAGGCTCCGAATGCGCCAGCCGGAGACGTTCCCCGAGTCCCTGACGATCGAGATCGCGACGGCCATCGCGGCAGTGCCGGCGGATGATTGGAACGCTTGTCGCGACGTGTCGGGCGATGCGGGTTCCGACATCGACAACCCCTTCGTCCGGCATGCCTTCCTCGAAGCGCTCGAGGCTTCCGGCTGCGTCGGCGGCCGATCCGGCTGGTCCCCCGCCCACGTCCTCGTGCGCGAGGAAACCGGCCGGCTGCAGGGCGCGGTGCCGGCTTATGTGAAGACGAACTCGTCCGGAGAATACGTCTTCGATCATGGCTGGGCGGATGCCTACGAGCGTGCCGGCGGCCGCTACTATCCGAAGATCCAGGTCTCGGTTCCGTTCACGCCAGCGACCGGCCCGCGGCTGCTGATCCGCGACGCGACCCACGCAGAACGGCTGCGGGCCGCGCTGGTCACGGGCCTCAGGGCGCTTCGCGACAAGGCCGGCGCATCCTCGATCCACGTCACCTTCATGCCGAAGGCCGATTGGGAGGCGCTCGGCGGCGCCGGCTTCCTGCAGCGCATCGACCAGCAGTTCCACTGGCGCAACGAAGGCTACCGGAGCTTCGACGACTTCCTGGAGCGGCTCGCATCCCGCAAGCGCAAGGCGATCAGGCGTGAACGGCGCGATGCGCTCGCGAACGGGATCACGATCGAGCGCCTGACC
>CAZVMY010000055.1:0-10550 GCA_964628955.1 uncultured Methylocystis sp. | reverse complement strand
GATGCTCCGCCTGTACGACGACCTGCTCCCGCTCCTGCTCGCCAGTGTCGACGATGGGCTGGCCGGAAAGAGCGTCGCGTGGTCGGATCGTGCCGCCGTGACCGTCGTGCTGGCGGCGGGGGGCTATCCCGCCGCGCCGCGCAGGGGAACGACGATCGGCGGCGTGGCGCGCGCGAGCGCGCTCGATGGCGTGACGGTGTTCCATGCCGGTACGGCGCTGGACCAGGACAGGCTCGTCGCGGTGGGTGGCCGGGTCCTCAACGTCTCCGCCACCGGGACGTCGATCGACGAGGCCAGGACGCGTGCCTATGCCGCCGTCGATGCGATCGACTGGCCGGAGGGTTTCTGCCGGCGCGACATCGGGCTGCGTTGAACACGGCATCCGGGGACGCTTTCTTCTCCCCCAGGCCGGCCGGGTCTGGTAAGCGACGGCGACGGAGGCATTCATGTCCGTTCCCGACGATTCTGACGACGATGTCGACCTCGCCGATCTGTTGCCCGGATTCGAGAGCCGGTGGATCCCGACCGAAGCGGGACGCAGCTTCGTGCGTCTGGCCGGCGCGGGCGAACCGGTGGTGCTGGTGCACGGATTCCCGCAGACCATGGTGGAGTGGCACCGGATCGCGCCGGCTCTTGCCACGCGGTTCACGGTCGTGCTGCTCGACCTGCGCGGCTACGGCTGGTCGTCGGCGCCAACGTCCGATCCGCTCCACGAGACCTACTCGAAGCGCGCCATGGGCCGGGACGTCGTCAGGGTCATGGAGACGCTGGGCCACGCGCGCTTCGCCTTCGTCGGCCACGACCGGGGCGCGCGCGTCGGCTACCGACTGGCGCTCGAGCAGCCGGGTCGGCTGACGAAGCTCGCGGTGCTCGACATCGTGCCGACCCTCGACATGTGGGAGATGATCGAGCGGCCGGGCTCGACCATCGCGCCGCACTGGAGGACGCTCGCCATGCCGGCGCCGGGTCCCGAGACCGAGATCGGCCGCGATCCCGATGGCATGATCGACCGCACGCTGGCCGCCTGGACGGCGACGAAATCGCTCGACGCCTTCGATCAGAGGGCGTTGCAACACTACCGCACGTTCATGCGCGATCCGTCCCGGATTCACGCCTGCTGCGAGGACTATCGCGCGGGCGCCACGCTCGATCGCGAGCAGGACGCCGCAGACCGCGCAGCCGGGCGCACGATCGACGTGCCGCTGCTGGCGCTGTGGGGCAGCGAGGGCATTCCGGCTTCGGGCATCGCGCCGCTCGACGCCTGGCGCAGATTCGCCCCGCGCGCGGAGGGCGAGGCGATCGAGAGCGGGCATTTCCTGCCTGAGGAAAACCCCGACGCCACGCTGGCGCGTCTCATGGCGTTTCTCTGAGGGCCGGCATGGACGGCAACCTGCCAATGAAGCGTCGTCGCGGCCGGCGGCTCCCGCCAGCGGCGCGGGGCAAGCCACGCATCGGGCTGGCACTGGGTGGCGGCGGTGCCAAGGGCCTGGCCCATGTCGTCGCCCTGGAGGCGTTCGATGCCGCGAACATCCGGCCCGCCGCGATCGCGGGGGCCTCGATCGGCGCGATCATCGGCTCGGCCTACGCCGCCGGTCATGGCAGCGGGGCGCTCCGCGCGCATGTCCTGACGAGCTTCCGCGACCGGGCCGAGGTGATGGCTAAGCTGTTCCGGGCACGGGTCGGCAAGCTTGCCGACCTGTTCTCGGGCATCGGCAATCCGGTGCTCGTCGACGGCGAAATGCTGCTCAAGGAGTTCTGGCCGCAGCCGATGCCGGACAGCTTCGAGGAACTCGGCATCCCGTTCTCGGCCGTCGCCACCGACTACTACGGCCGCACGGAGGCCGTCTTCACCAGCGGCGCGCTGCGGCCCGCCATCGCCGCCTCGATGGCGGTGCCGGGGCTGGTAAGGCCGGTGCCCATCGGCGAGCGGCTGCATCTCGACGGCGTCGCGACCAACCCGCTGCCGTTCGACCGGCTCGTGACCACCTGCGACCTCATCGTCGCGGTCGATCTGATCGGCGGGACCGACACCACCGATCCCCTCAAGATGCCGACGCCGCTCGACGCCACGCTCGGCGCCTCGCTGATCATGCAGATCGCGATCATGGAAGCGAAGCGCGCCACCGCGAATGCCAAGGTGCAGATCATCAAGCCGGACGTCGCTGCGTTCGCGGTGCTGGATTTCTTCGCGGTGAAGAAGATCCTCGCCTCCGCCGAGCCGATCCGGGACGAGATCACGGCGCTGCTCGCGGAGGTCTGACCGTGCGGTGCTGTCCGGTGTCGCGTTCGCGGCTATAGTCGCGGGCGAACGAGAAGAGGCAGCTTTGGTGCGGCTGAACGAGATCCGATCTGGCGAAGTCGCCGTCGAGCCGCCGGCGGCGACCGACGCTGGGCTCGTGTTCATCGGGCGCATCCACACGCCCTGGACCGACCGGATGCTGTGCCCGCGGCAGGGGCGGCAGGACGGGCCGACCTGCCGGATCGAGCTGTTCGAACCCTGGGATCAGGCGCTCGACGGGATCAGCGAATTCGCGCGGCTCGAGGTACTCTACTGGTTGCACCTGTCGCGCCGCGATCTCGTGCGGCAGAGCCCGAGAAGCGACGGGATCGCGCGCGGCGCCTTCTCGCTCCGAACGCCGGTGCGACCGAACCCGATCGGCACGCAGATCGTGTCGCTGGTCGGCGTCGAAGGTCCGCATGTCTTCGTGCGCGGCCTCGACTGCCTCGATGGCACGCCGCTGATCGACCTGAAGCCCGACCGTTGCCTGTTCACCCCGCTGGCCCCGCCGCAGCCCGGCGACGAACAGACCGGAGATTCCGCATGACCGGCCCTCACCGCCGCGGCGTCCTCGCCGGCCTGATCGGGGCGGCGGCCCTTCCCGGGGGTCGCATGCGCCGCCGGCACCGATGCGACCGGCAGGAGCTTCACGCTGCCGGACCGGGTGACGCGGGTGTTTCCGGCCGGGCCGCCGGCCGCGATCCTGCTCTACACGCTGGCTCCCGACGCACTGCTCGGCTGGCCGCGCGCCAATCGCGCGGAGGAACTTGCCTATCTGCTGCCGGAGATCGGCGCCCGGCCGGAGCTCGGCCGGCTGACCGGGCGCGGCAACACGGCCAATCTCGAAACCGTGCTCCAGCTCAAGCCGGATCTGATCCTCGACGTCGGCTCGACGGATGCGACCTACGTGTCCCTGGCAGAGCGCGTGCAGGCGCAGACCGGCATTCCCTACGCGCTGTTGGACGGCCGGCTGGACAAGGCAGCCGACACGTACCGGACCCTGGGTGAACTCGTCGGACGGCGGGCGAAAGCGGCGGACCTGGCGGGCTTTGCCGAAACCACGCTGCGCATCGTCCTGTCGCGCACGGCGACCCTGCCCGCCGAACGCAGGCCGCGGGTCTATTACGCGCGAGGGCCGCGCGGGCTCGAGACCGGGCTCGCCGGCTCGATCAACGTCGAGGCGATCGAGATCATGGGTGCGCGGAACGTCGCGGGCGGCCAGCGCGGCGGGCTGGCGCAGGTCTCGCTCGAACAGGTGCTCGCGTGGGACCCCGAGGTGATCGTGACGATCGACCGGGAGTTCGCAACCGCCGTGCGCCACGACCCGAACTGGGCGTCGGTGGCTGCCATCAGGGCCGGACGGGTGCATCTGTCACCCAAACTGCCGTTCGGCTGGGTCGATTTCCCGCCGGCGGTCAATCGGCTGGTCGGGCTGTGGTGGCTCGGCAAGGCGCTCTATCCGGAGCTGTTCCCGGAAGACCTCGGCGCGATCGCGCGCGATTTCCACACGCGCTTCTATCACGTGACGCCGACGGATGCGCAGCTCGATGCCGTGCTGGCCGGCCGCGGCTGATGCGGCAGGGCGCCGTTGCCGGCTTCGTCGTCGCCACGGGACTGCTGCTCCTCGGCGTCGTATTCGCCTTCGCGATGGGGCGGTTTCCGATCCTGCCCGGTGACCTCGTGCGGCTGGTTCTCGCGAAGTTCGGGGGCGGCGCGTCGGGGCTGCCGCCGGTGATCGAGACCGTCGCCTTCCAGATTCGAGGACCGCGCGTCATTGCGGCGGTGCTCGTGGGGTCCGGGCTCGCCGTCGCCGGCGCGGCGTTTCAGGGGCTCTTCCGCAATCCGCTCGTGTCGCCGGACATCCTCGGCGCCTCGTCGGGTGCGGCGCTCGGCGCGGTGCTCGGCATCTATCTGTCACTCGACGTCGTCGGGATCCAGATGGCGGCGTTCGCCGGCGGGCTGGCGGCGGTGGGAGCTGTCTATCTCGTCGGCTCGGCGCTCAGGGGCGGCGAGACGAGCCTCGTGCTGGTGCTGACGGGGGTCGTCGTCGGCTCGCTGCTCGGCGCGGGCGTCGGGCTCGTGAAATACCTCGCCGATCCCTACAACCAGCTTCCAGCGATGACGATCTGGCTGCTCGGCAGCCTCGCCGCGATGACCGCGGGCGACCTTCCCGCCCTGTTCGCGCCGATCCTGATCGGCACGCTGGTCCTGTTCGCGCTCCGCTGGCGCATGAACGCCATGAGCCTGCCCGAAGACGAGGCGCGGGCGCTCGGCATACCGACCGCGGCGCTGCGCATCACCATCGTGCTCGCCGCGACGCTGGTGACCGCGGCCAGCGTCGCGGCGGCCGGGATCATCGGCTGGGTCGGCCTCGTAGTGCCGCATCTCGCGCGTTTCCTGGTCGGCCCGAGCTTTCCGGCCATGCTGCCGACGGCGGCGCTGCTCGGCGGCGGCTACCTCCTGATCATCGACACACTCGCGAGGAGCAGCGCGTCGATCGAGATCCCCCTCGGTATCCTGACCGCGGTGATCGGCACGCCGGTCTTCATTGCGGTGCTCGGCCGGGCGCATCGCGGCTGGTCATGATCCTCGAGGCCGAGCAGCTTTCGGTCGGCTACGGCGACCGGGTGGTCGGACGGGGGCTGGCCGTCGCGCTGGCGCGCGGCGAGGTGCTGGCGCTGCTCGGCCCCAACGGCGGCGGCAAGACGACACTGCTGAAGACGCTGCTGGGCCTGCTTGCCCCCATCGCCGGCGACGTCCGGCTGGAGGGTCGCGCGCTCGGCAGCTATCCGATCGGCGAGCGCGCCCGGCGCCTCGCCTACGTGCCGCAGGTGCATGCCGGCACCTTCGCTTTCACGGTCGAAGACGTGGTACTGATGGGCAGGAGCGCCCATGCCGGGCTGTTCACGGGGCCGTCGCGGCGGGACCGGGAGATCGCGGCCCGAACGATCGCGCGGCTGGGGTTGGGCATGCTCGCCACACGGCCCTACACCGCGATCTCGGGCGGCGAACGGCAGCTCGTGCTGATCGCTCGGGCGCTGGCGCAGGAACCAACGGTCGTCGTGTTCGACGAGCCGACGGCGAGCCTCGATTTCGGCAACCGGGGCCGTCTGATGCGCGAGATGCGCGGGCTGGCAGCGGCCGGGCTCGGCGTGGTCTTCTCGACACACGATCCCAATCAGGCGCTGCGCTTTGCGGACCGGGTGCTGCTGATCCGCGACGGCGGCATGCTCGCAAGCGGGCCGGTCGCCGAGACGCTGACCCTCGAACGGCTGAGGGAACTCTATGCCACCGAGATCGCGATCGTTCGCGCCGGAGCCGAGATCGCCTTCCTGCCGGGCTGATTGAGGGGCCGCCGCTCAGCGCATCAGCAGCTGGCCGGCAAGCACGACCACGAGGACGACCAGCGTGGCGCCGCTGACGACGGCGAGATGGCCGGCGCCGAGCGCCACCAGCGAGCGCAGCGACGTCTTCAGGCCGAGCGCGGCAATGGCGAGGAGGAGCAGCGCCTTCGACGCGCCGACGAGCAGGTCGCGGACGGCGTCCGGCACCACGCCGACCGAATTGATCGCCGCGAGAACCAGGAACGCGACCGCGAAACCCGGAACCGGCACGTTCGCTGCGCCAGTCTCCGCGCCCTGCCGCGAGAGATGCCAGCCGATCGCCAGCACCACGGGAAGAAGCAGGGCCACGCGGAACAGCTTGACGATGACGCTGGTGTCGCCGACCGAGTCCGACACCGAGTAGCCGGCGCCCACGACCTGGGCCACGTCATGGATCGTAGCTCCCAGCAGGACGCCGGTTTCCACGGGCGAGAACCCCAGCGCCCGCGCGATCAGCGGATAGGCGACCATCGCCACGGTCGACAGCGCATTGACGAGCATGACCACGAAGGCCGTGTCGGCGGCACGGTCGCGATCCTGCGGCAGCACGGTCGAGATCGCCAGTGCCGCCGACGCGCCGCAGACTGCGGTCGCCCCGCCCGCCAGCGCGCCATAGGCATCGTCGCGGCCGAAGCGTCGCGCGATCATCACCCCGGCGACGATGGTGAGCGCCATCGATACGACCACGAGCAGGGCCACGCCGGCACCGAGGCCGACGATGTCCGACAGGGCGATGCGGATGCCCAGAAGCGCGATCGCGATGCGCAGCAGCCGGCGCACGGCGAGCTGGATGCCGGCTTCGAGGCGCTTTTCGCGCAGGGCGAGTCCGCTCAGGCTCATGCCGATCAGCAGGCCCGAAACCGTGCCGGGGAAGCCGGTCAGCCGCTCGACGACGAACGCCGCCAGCGCCACCGCGGCGGCGAGCGCGAGCCCGGGAAGCCAGCCGGCGATCCTGCCGCGCACCAGGGCGAGCGACGGGGCCGTCATACGGGGAATCCCGGCGGGAGTGGAAAGGCGCGCCGCTCGAAGGGACCGGTCACCGACTGCACGGTGACCGGAACCAAGTTCGACGGCGGTCGCGGAAGCCTGACGCCTCGCGCCACGGCCAATATCGAGGTTGCCCCTCGTCGTTTAGCGGGTTGATCCCGCCCTTTGCCTCCCTTCTGCGGGGAGGTGACCGTCTCTCGCGTAGGGGGGCGAGGACTTAAAGGAACGCATAGACCGTCCAAACCCGGATGTATAGACGTCCGATCAACAATCACGATTGATACTATCGGATAATGTGATCGATCGGCCATGGAACCCGCCGTTCAGGCGGACCGGTAGAGCTTGGTCATGACGAACTCGCGGTGGCCGAGCGCTTCCGCAGCCGTGAGCCTCCCGTTCGCCGTACGCTGGATGACGTCGATGAGCACGTCGCCGGCCTGGTCGAGCGTCAGCTCCCGGCGCAGCACGCCCGAGACGTCGACGTCGATGTGCTCCGGCATCGTCCGCATCGTCTTCGGGTTGCCGGTGATCTTGATGACCGGCACGATCGGGTTGCCGATCACATTGCCCTGACCGGTCGGGAACGTGTGGATCACGTAGCCGCCGGCCGCCATCAGCGTCACGCATTCGGCCGCGGCCGACGAGGTATCCATGTAATAGAGGCCCGGTCCTTTCGCAGGTGCCTCGGCCGGTTGCAGGGCGTCGATGTAGCGGCAGGTGCGGCCGATCTTCTCCAGGTTGCCGAGCGCCTTCTCCTCGATCGTGGTCAGGCCGCCGGCGATGTTGCCCTTGGTCGGCTGCGATTCGGAGAGGTCGTCGGTCTTGTAGCGCTCGACGACGTCCTGGTAGGCCTTGAAGGTCGCCATGAACTTGTCGGCGATCTCCTTGTTGAGCGCGCGCTTGGCGCACTCGACCTCGGCACCGGTGAGCTCGGTGGTCTCGCCGAAGCACGTAGTGGCACCGAGCGGATCGACCTTGTCGATCAGGTTGCCGACGGTCGGGCACGAGGCGAGGCCCGAGGTCGTGTCCGACTCACCGCACTTGGTCGACACCCACAGCTCGTCGACGAAGCACTCCTCGCGCTGCTTCTCGGTCGCGTCCTGCACGAAGCGGTGCGCGGCACGGCTCGCGGCCTCGATGGTCTTGAGGTCGCCGTTGCCCTCGATCGCGAAGCCCTCGATCGGCTTGCCGGTCTTGGCGATGCCCTCGACCACGCGGCCGGTCCAGCCCGGCTCGATGCCGATCACCACCACCGCCGCGACGTTGGGGTTGGCGCCGGTGCCGATCAGCGTGCGGAAATGCAGCCGCAGATCCTCGCCGAACTGCAGCCGGCCGTAGGCGTGCGGCAGCGCCATCGTGCCCTTGATGTTGTTGGCGACCGCCTCGGCCGCCGCGTTCGACAGGTCGTCGAGCGGCAGGATGATGACGTGGTTGCGGATGCCGACGCGGCCGTTCTCGCGGCGGTAGCCCATGAACGGCAGCTTGCCGGCACTCTTCGAGCGCTTGCGCACGATTGCTGAGGCCTTGGCCATGACTACCACCTCTTGGTCTTGAGGTTCTGGACGTGGACGTGGCGGCCCTTGGCGACCGGCGCCACGATCTTGCCGATGTCGTTGCCGTACTTGAGCACGGTGTCGCCGGTCTTGAGGTCCTTGAGCGCGATCTTGTGCCCGAGGGGTACTGCGTCGAGCGCCTTCACCTTGATCGTGCCGTCGCCCTCCATCACCCAGCCGGTCAGGGTCTGGCCGGGCTTCACGTCCTCCACGACGATCACGCCGACCGTGTCGGCCTTGTCGTGCACGATGAAATGGGTCGTTGCCATCCTGGTTTCCTCTTGAGCGGGCCGTCCCGGGGCCACGCGAGCCCGGAACCCTAGGGAGGCGGTCCGGCCCCGTCAACGGCAATCCTATATCTTATACAAGACTGCTGGTAAGCTCGGCGCGCATGGATGCGACGCCGGACTTCCGCCCGCTCTACCAGCAGGTCCACGACCTGCTCGTCGGTCGCATCGTCGCGGGCGAATGGAAGCCGGGCGACGCGCTGCCGCCCGAGCCGAGCCTGGCGCGCACCTTCAAGGTCAGCCAGGGCACGGTGCGCAAGGCGCTGGCCGCGCTCGAGCGGCGCAACCTCGTGGTGCGCCGCCAGGGCAAGGGCACCTACGTCGCCACCCACACGCCGCAGCGTGCGCTGTTCCATTTCTTCCACCTGGTCGGCGACGACGGCGCGCGTGCACTCCCGTCGCACCGCCTGCTCGCGGTCGGCAGCGGCCGCGCCGCCGCGGGCGAGCTGCGCGCCCTCGGCCTGCGCGCCGGCGCGGTCGTGACGCGACTCAAGCGCCTGCGGCTGCTCGGCACCCGCGTCGCGATCATCGAGCGCATCGCGGTGCCGCGCGCGCTGTTCCCCGGCCTCGGCGACGCGCCGCGCGCGGAGCTGCCGAACGAGCTCTATCGCCACTACGAGATCGTCTACGGCGTCACCGTCGCGCGCGCGGTCGAACGCCTCAAGGCGGTCGCCGCGACGCCGGCCGAGGCGCAGGCGCTCGGGCTCGCTGCCGGCGCACCGCTGCTCGAGATCGACCGCATCGCCTACGCACTCGACGGCCGCGCCGTCGAGTGGCGGCGCTCGCGCTGCGACACCAGCGCGCATCACTACCTCAGTGAGATCGTCTGACCGCGCTACTCCAGGAACCGCGCGCGTTGCGCCGAGTCCGGCACCATGCAGCTCTCGCGGCGGCCGAACCAGCGATAGCGGCGGCGCGCGATCCAGTCGTAGACCGCGTCGCGCAGCGGCCGCGGCACGATCGCCGCGGCGCGCAGCCAGCGCCACGGCGCGCGCAGGTGATGGGCGACCGCGAGGGCCGCCTGTGAGCGGGTGAGCGGCCGGCCGTCGACCACGAAGACCACGCTGTCCCAGTCGGTGATCGGCATGGCATGCGCCGCGAGCAGCGCCTGCCCGGCGCGCGACTGCATCGTCGCGAACTGAATCGCCGAATCGCGCTCGTGGGCGAGGACGAAACGCACCGACGCGCTGCACAGCACGCATACCCCGTCGAACAGCAGCACCGGCCCACGGGGCGGCGCCATCATGTACGCGGGGTCGACCTCGTGCGCGTAGCAGGCAGGCGAGGCGAACTCGGCATCGTCGTGCTTCGTCGCGGCCATCGCGCTCATTACACTCGCGTCCGCTGCGCCACGCCAGGGGGCACATGATCGGTCCCGTCGACTGCCACGCCCATGTCTTCACCCGCGATCTGCCGATGGCGGCGGACGCGCGCTTCCGGCCGGACGCCGATGCGCCGATCGCGCGCTACCTGGCGCTGCTCGACGCGCACGCCATCGCCGGCGCGGTGCTGGTGCAGCCGAGCTTCCTCGGCACCGACAACGACTACCTGCTGGCCGCCATTGCGCAGGCGCCCGAGCGGCTGCGCGGCGTCGCGGTGGTCGACCCGTCGATCGCGGTCGCGCAGCTCAATCGGCTCGAGGCGGCCGGCATCGCCGGCATCCGCCTGAACGTGATCGGCCGCGCCGTGCCGCCGCTTGCCGAAGCGCCGTGGCGCGGCCTGATCGAGCGCATCGCGTGGCGCGGCTGGCATATCGAGGTGCTGGCGGAAGGCGCGCAGTGGAGCGCGATCCTGCCGCCGCTCGCCGCGGCCGGCGCACGCATCGTCGTCGACCATTTCGGGCGGCCGCAGGGTGGGCTCGCCTGTCCCGGCTTCCGCGCAATCCTCGCCGCCGGCAGCCGCGCCGACCTCTGGGCGAAGCTGTCGGCGCCCTATGGCGGCGCCGGGGCCGCGGCGGGCGATTGCACCCGGGCGCTGCTCGACGCGGTCGGTCCGCAGCGCCTCGTCTGGGGCAGCGACTGGCCGTGGCTACAGCATCCCGAAATCGCCGACTACGGCGCCA
>CAZVMY010000054.1:0-10687 GCA_964628955.1 uncultured Methylocystis sp. | reverse complement strand
GAACTTCCGGTGGCATAACGTCAAGCCGCAGGTCGACGAGATCGAGTTCCCGAACGCGAAGCGCATCATCCTGCTGTCGCAGGGTCGCCTCGTGAACCTCGGGAACGCGACTGGCCACCCGTCCTTCGTGATGTCGTGCTCGTTCTCGAACCAGACGCTCGCGCAGATCGAACTCTGGAACCATGCCGCGACGTACGAGAAGAAGGTCTACACCTTGCCGAAGCACCTGGACGAGAAGGTGGCTGCGCTCCACCTCTCCAAGGTCGGGGCCAGGCTGACGACGCTTACCCCGCAGCAGGCCGGCTACATCGGCGTCCCGGCGCAGGGGCCGTTCAAGCCCGAAGCCTACCGCTACTGAGCGCGGCCCTGCCGGGCCGGATCGAGTCTTTCTCACCACAGTTTACGGACCCCGCTGCGAGGCGGGGTTTTCTTTTCGTTAAGCACTTTCTCACGGTCTTCCGGCGACGATAGATTGGAGTTGATTCGGGCGGACCCCGCACCGGCGCGGGGACGCCGTTGCAGCCGGGGTTCCGTCCGCGCGCGAGGGATTGGATCGAATGACCGATGCAGCCGGTCGCGGCGGAGCGCATCCGAGGACCGGCGGTCCACGGATGGTGGCCCGGCGGTTTGGCCTGCACCTTCGCCGGCGCCTCGCCCGGCAGTTGCCGCTGCTGGGAACGCTGATCGGGACGCTGGCGCTCGCCCCTGCTCTGGTCGCGGAGGACATCGGCCTGCGGCTATCCCCGGCCCGGGACGCGGCGACCTTCTACAAGACGCAGCAAGGTGCCCTCAGCCTGATCACCCTGTGCCTGCTGGTGTTCGCGGCGACGACGGCGCTCGTCCATCTGCGCCATCGCCGGGTCTGGCGCGAGCGCGAGATGCGGCTCGCGGCGGAGATCGCCGAGCTGCAGTCGAGAGTCGACCGGGCTTCCGTCTTCATGCTCAGCGAGCGGCAGATTCTGGTCGCCTGGAACGGGCAAGACGGTGATGCGGACATCGAGGGCGATCCAGCCATCGTCCTCGATCTGCCCGTGCATCGGCGCGTCCTGGGCTTCGGCGGCTGGCTGCGGCCCGATGACGCGAAGCGGCTCGAGGAGCATGTCGAGCGGCTGAAGCTGCGCGGCGAGGGCTTCTCGCTTTCGATGCAGGCCTCGAACGGCAACCAGGTCGACATCGACGGCAGGGCCGTAGCCGGCCGCGCCGTGATGCGGATCAGGGACGTGACGGGCGATCGTCGCGAGCGGCTGCGTCTGGCGGAGGCCATGCAGCGGGCGGCGGCCGAGTCTGCATCGCTGCGAACGCTGCTCGATGCCATCCCGTATCGGCTCTGGCTGCGCGACCCGTCCGGTCGGCTGACCCTCGTCAACCGCGCCTACGCCGCGGCGGTCGGAGCCCGCGATGCGGAAGACGCCGTCCAGCGCAATCTGGAGCTGGTCGATCCGTCGAGCCGCGACCGCATCCGGGCGCGGGTTGCCGACGGCACCCCGTTCCGCGAACAGGTCCCTGCCGTGATCGGCGGCCGGCGCGAGACGCTCGACGTGTTCGAGATGGCATTCGCGGATGGGAGCGGCGGCCTCGCGGCAGACGTCTCCAGCTTCGAACGGGCCCGGATCGCGCTGGAAACGACCATCGCGATCCAGTCCCGGACCCTGCACCGGGTGCCGATCGCCATCGCCATGTTCGACGATTCGCAGCATCTGCGTTTCTACAACGCCGCGTTTCAGCGGCTCTGGCAGCTCGATCCCGAGCTGCTCGGCCGCAACCCCGCCATCAGCGAGATCCTCGACCGGCTGCGTGCGGATCGCCGGCTGCCCGAACAGGCGAACTTCCGCGAATGGAAGCAGGCGGTCATCGACGGCCCGCGCCGCGACGAAACATGGCAGCAGGACTGGCCGTTGCCTGACCAGAGATTGCTGCAGGTCGTGGGTTCGGTCGATCCGGACGGCGGAGTGACCTACCTGTTCGAGGACATCACCGAGGAGATGCGCCTCACGTCGCAGTTCAACGCCGTGACCAGGGTTCAGGACGAGACGCTGGATTCGCTGCGGGAAGGCGTCGCGGTGTTCGGTTCCAATGGCCGGTTGAAACTCTCCAACCCGGCCTTCGCGAGCATGTGGGCCCTGCCCGATGCCGTACTGGCCGGGGAGCCGCACGTCGATGCGGTGGTCGCGGCCACGCCGTTCACCGGCGAAGGCAAACTCTGGGCGGCGCTGCGCAACGTCGTGACGGGCGTGCACGAGACCCGCAGCCCCCTGGAGCAGCGCGCATGGCGCGGCGACGGTTCGGTGCTCGATTGCGCGACCACGCCGTTGCCCGACGGCGCGACGCTGATGACCTTCATCGACGTGACCGCCAGCGTGAACGCCGAGCGCATGCTGCAGGAGCGCAACGAGGCGCTGGAGTTCGCGAACAGGGTCAAGAACGATTTCGTGCAGGACGTGTCCTACCAGCTTCGCTCACCGCTCCAGACCGTGACCGGATTCGTCGAAATGCTCGCCGACCGGACGGCCGGGCCCCTGAACGAGCGGCAAGCCGAATACGCCAACCACATCGTGCAATCGTCGAACGCGCTGCTGGCGCTGATGAACAACATCTTCGATCTCGCCAGCATCGACACCGGAACGCTCGAACTCGACATCGGCGACGTCGACGTGCGGCAGGTGATCGGCGATGCCTCGGCCGGATTGGGCGACCGGCTGTCGCGTGCCGACATCAAGCTGGAGGTCGAGGTCGCTCCGGGCGTGGGCGTCTTCCGTGCCGACGTCAGGCGGGTGCGACAGATCCTGTTCAATCTGCTTTCGAACGCGCTCGATTTCTCGATGCCCGGGCAGACCATCACGCTTTCGGCCCGCCGCGACGCTGGGCACGTCGTGTTCAGCGTCGCCGATCAGGGACCGGGCATTCCGGCGGGCCTCGTGGACAAGGTGTTCCAGCGGTTCGAGAGCCATTCGCCGCGCGGCCGCGAGAAGGGCGTCGGGCTGGGTCTTTCCATCGTCCAGGCGTTCGTCGACCTGCACGGTGGCACCGTCACGCTTGACACGGCACCGGGCCGTGGCACCACGGTGACGTGCCGTTTCCCGGCCGCCGGCGTGGGAACGGCCGCCGCGGCCGAATGACCGTCACCGTGCCGCCCGTCGGCAGTCGCCAATCGCGCCGGAGCACCACATGACGACGGGAGCATCGCCGGAAGCGAGCTGGGTGATCGACCTGCCCGACCTGTCGGCGACCGAGGCGCTGGCGGCCGATATCGCCTCCACCCTGAAAGCGAACGACCTGCTGACGCTGACCGGCGATCTGGGTGCAGGCAAGACGACCTTCGCGCGGGCGCTGATCCGAAGCCTCGTCGGCGATCCTGCGCTGGAGGTCCCCAGCCCGACGTTCACGCTGATGCAGCTCTATGACGCGCCGCAGCTTCGCATCGTGCATTGCGATCTCTACCGGATCACGGCGGCCGAGGAGCTTGCTGAACTGGGCTGGGACGAGGCCGCTGAGGGCTCCCTGGTACTCGTGGAATGGGCCGATCGGGCCGGGTCTGCGCTCGCTCCCGACCGGCTCGACGTCGCGCTGATCCTCGAACCGGAGGAAAGCCCCGAACACCGGGTCGCGATCGTCACCGGCTACGGCGCCTGGGCCCAGCGCGTCGCGATCATGAAGGCGGCGGACCGGCTGCTCGAACAGGCCGGCTGGCGCGACGCCCATCGGCTGCACATGCTCGGCGACGCGTCGTCGCGGGCCTACGAGCACCTGTCCGACGGGACACGAAGCGCCGTCCTGATGATCTCGCCGCCCAGACCGGACGGCCCGCCGATCCGGTACGGAAAGCCCTACAGCGGCATCGCGCGCCTGGCAGAGACGGTGAAGCCGTTCGTAGCGGTGGCGCGCGGGCTCCGTGCACGCGGCTTCAGCGCGCCGGAGATCGTCGCTGCCGATCTGAAGGCGGGGCTGGTCCTGATGGAGGACCTCGGCCGCGAGAGCATCGTCGTGGACGGCATGCCCGATCCTGACCGCTATGCCGAGGCCATCTCGGTGCTGGCCCAGCTTCACGCGATGCACCTGCCGAACGTGCTTCCGGTCGCGGAGGGCATCGACCATACGATCCCGGTCTATGACCTCGACGTCATGCACATCGAGCTCGAGCTGATGCTGGACTGGTATCTGCCACATCTCGGCAAGACCGGCATCGCCGCCTCGACCCGCGGCAGTCTCCTGCATGGCTGGAGCGCGGTTCTGGCCGAAGTGCTGCAGGGCGAGAAGACCTGGACGCTGCGGGACTACCATTCTCCCAACCTGATGTGGCTGCCGGATCGCGAGGGCCAGGCCCGCATCGGTCTGCTCGACTTTCAGGACGCGCTGCTCGGCCATCCCGCCTATGACGTGGTCTCGCTGCTGCAGGACGCGCGGGTCGACGTCGACGAAGCGCTCGAACTGCGCCTGCTCGGGCTCTACCTGCGCGCGCGCAGGGCCGCGAACCCGGCCTTCGACATGGCCGCCTTCGCCCGTGCCTACGCCATCCTCGGCTGCCAGCGCGGCACGAAAATTCTCGGCATCTTCGCGCGTCTCAACCAGCGGGACGGGAAATCGCAGTACCTTGCGATGCTGCCTCGGATCGAGCGCTATGTTGTGCGCTGCCTCGATCATCCCGTTCTGTCCGACCTGCGGGGCTGGTATGAGAGTCATGTGCCGGGGCTCCTGCCGCCGTCCACGCCGACCGCGCGCTGAGGCCGGCCGGGCGCCGAACCGCTCTCGCACCTCTTGTCGTGCCCTTGCTCCTCTCGCCGTGTCCTTGCACCTCTTGCCGGTCCAGCCGTTGCCAGCCATGCCTCACCAACCCGCCCGGTCGGTGCCGACCCATGCGATGATCCTGGCCGCCGGTCTCGGTATGCGCATGCGACCGCTGACCGACACCGTGCCGAAGCCGCTCGTCGAGGTCGCCGGCCGGCCGCTGATCGACTATGCGCTGGCCGCCTGCCGCGCGGCCGGCGTGTCGCAGGTCGTCGTGAACGTGCATTACCTCGCGGCGATGATGGAGGCGAAGCTGGGCGGCGTCGTCGAGCCGGCGATCGCCATCTCGGACGAGCGCGCCGGCCTTCTCGATTCGGGCGGCGGCGTCCGTCATGCGCTCCCGCTGCTCGGAACGGAACCGTTCTACGTCCTCAACGCCGACGCGATCTGGATCGACGGGCCGCGTCCCAACCTGCTCCGGCTTGCCGAGCTCTGGGACGCGGACCGCATGGACGTGCTGCTGCTGTGTGCCGCGGCCGCCACGGCGGTCGGCTGGGGCAATCGCGGTGATTTCGCGATGGATCAGGATGGGCGATTGCGTCGGGCCGGTCGGACCGAGGTCACGCCGTTCATCTATGCCGGCGCCGGAATCTGGAAGCCGGAGCTGTTCGCCGGCGAGCCCGACGTGTTCTCGCTCAACAGGCTGTTCGATCGCGCGATCGGGGTGGGACGGCTGTTCGGCCTGCGCCTCGACGGGCTGTGGATGCATGTGGGAACCCCCGACGCCATCGACGAGGCCGAGACCGTGATCGCGCGGAGTGCCTGGTGAGGCGTCCTCGCGTCGCGAGCATCGCGCCGGGCCTGCCGTTTCTCCCGGCCCTCGTGGAAGCCGTGCTCGACGGCTCGCTCGGGATCGGCCTCTCTGGTCCGGTGGCCGCCGATCTCTCCGCGGCGACCATTTTCGTCCCGACCCGACGCGCGGCCCGGGCACTCGCGGCGGCCTTCGCCGATGCGCTGCAGCCGTCGGCGGTGCTCCTGCCGCGGATCGTCCCGCTCGGCGATCCGAGCGATCTCGAGGAACGATTACTGCTTTCTGAGATGGTGGAGCCGGGACGAGGCGAGACGGCCCTGCCCCCCGCCATCGGCGACTTCGACCGGCGCTTCCGCCTGACGCGACTCGTCGATGCCTGGCGCGGCCGTCTGGAAACGGACGGAGGCGGGCGCGGCCTGTTCACGGTCGCAGCATCTCCTGCGGACGCCTTCGCGCTTGCCGGCGATCTCGCGGGCCTGATCGACGAGTTCTGGATCGAGGGGGTCGACTGGCGCAGGGTCGGACAGGACGTTCCCGGCGAGTTCGACCGCTATTGGTCGCTCACGGCCGGCTTCCTGCGGATCGCCGCCGAGTACTGGCCGGCACAGCTTCAGGAACTCGGGCTGCTCGATGCAGTACGCCGCCGTGATCTGCTGCTCCGGGCAGAGGCCCGTCGACTGGAGCTGACGGCACCAGACGTCCCGTTCATCGTCGCGGGATCGACCGGCACGGTGCCGGCAACCGCGCAACTGATGGCCGCCATCGCCCGCCTCCCGTCGGGAGCGGTCGTTCTGCCCGGGCTCGATCTCCACGTCGACGAGGCGACCTGGGCGGCGATCGGCGAGGACGGTGGCGAAACGACCTCGCCAGGCCATCCCCAGTCGGCTCTTAAGCGGCTGCTCGCCAGGCTGGAGATCGAGAGGGCGGACGTCGTCCCGCTAGGCCGCGAGAGCCCGTCCGCGGCCGCCAGGACCCGGATCGTCTCGGCAGCCCTGCGTCCGGCGGGCATGACGGACGGCTGGCCGCGGCTGCGCGAGGAACTCGGCAGCGACATCGCCGAAGCCATCGCTGGCGTGACCGTCGTCGAGGCCGACGACGAGAGGCTCGAGGCGCTCGCAGTCGCCCTGATCCTGCGCGAGACGCTGGAGCATCCCGGCCGGACGGCCGCGCTGGTGACGCCCGACCGGGTCCTGGCGATGCGGGTCGGTATCGAGCTGCAGCGGTGGGGGATGACCGTGGAGGACAGCGGCGGACGGCCGCTCGCCTCGACGCCGATGGGAGCGCTCGCCGCCCTCGCTCTCGCGGCCCGCCGCGCCGATTTCGCCGTGGTCGAGACGATCGCGCTGTTGCGTCACCCACTCGTCAAGCTCGGAATGACCAAACCCGACGTCGAGCGGGCCGCGACGGCGTTCGAGATCGGCGCGGCGCGCGGCGCTTTCGTCGCGCCGGGTCTCGACGGGCTGCGGCTCGCGCTGGACGACGCCCCTGCCAGACGTGCCGGTCGGCATGCCCCGCCACCCCTGCAGCGTCTGTCGGACGAGGCTTTCGGTCTCGCTGCAACGCTCCTCGATCGGCTGGACGCAGCGCTGTCGGCCATTCCCTCCACCGGCTGCCGACCGCTCGCCGCGTTCGCGACCGCCCACGCAGCATGCCTCGAGGCGCTCACGGCGTCCGCGGATGATTCCGACCTTGGACTAGCGGCCTCCGCCGTCCAGGTTCTACTCGATGACCTGGCCGCGGCTGAAGACGCCGGAATCGCGCTGTCGCTGACGGATTACGAGTCGATCCTGAGCCAGCTGATGATCGAGACGGCCGCGCCGGAGGTTCGCGATCCGGATGACGGATCCGCCGGAGGCCGGGTCAAGATCTGGGGTCTGCTGGAAGCCCGCCTGCTCCACGCCGACCGCCTCGTGCTCGGAGGCCTGAACGAGGAGACCTGGCCGCCGGTCGCGCGCACCGACGCGCTGCTCAACCGCAGCATGCGCAAAGCGATCGGCCTGACGGCTCCGGAGCGCCGGATCGGCCAGAGCACGCATGATTTCGCACAGGCGATGGGCGCGCCGGACGTCGTCCTGACGCGTGCACGCAGCATCGAGGGCCGGCCGACGGTCGCCTCGCGCCTTCTGCGTCGTCTCGACGCCTTCATCGGAACCGCCGCCGCGGCCAAGGTCCGACAGCGCGGCGCGGTCTGGCTGGAGCTGGCACGGCAGATCGACGAGCCCGAGGCCAGCCGGCCCGCGGCGCGGCCCGTGCCCAAGCCGGCCGTGGAGCGGCGCCCGGTCCGGCTCTCCTTCAGCGACGTCTCGGTGCTCTACCGCGACCCCTATGCGCTGTTCGCGCGGGACGTCCTGAACCTGCGCAAACTTCCGCCGCTCGAGACCGCGCTCGGCGCAGGCGATCGCGGCAACCTGATCCACGACGCCTTGAGCGCCTTCAGCGAGGCGACGCGGCGGCACTGGCCGGCCGATCCGCTGCCGGTGCTGATGGCGCACGGCGAGGTGGTCTTCGCGCCGCTGATGGACAGGCGCGAGGTCGCGGCCTTCTGGTGGCCGCGCTTCGCTCGGATGGCCGAGTGGTTCGTCGCCTGGGCAGCAGACCGTCGCACCGGTCTTTCCGACGTCCTGTCGGAGGTCACGGGGCGGCAGGCTCTGACGCTCGCCGACGGAAGTGTCTTCATCCTGGGCGGGCGGGCGGACCGCATCGAACGCCGGACCGACGGGACGCTGGCCATCATCGACTTCAAGACCGGGCGCGTGCCGGGCGAGAAAGAGGTGCTCGCGAGCCTTCAGCCGCAGCTGACGCTGGAAGGGGCGGTCGCCATGGCCGGAGGCTTCGCGGGCGTCCCGCCGCAGCCGGTCTCGGAACTGCTGTACGTCAAGCTCGGCACCGCCGCTGGCGGCAAGGAAACCTCCATCAAGGTTCCGGACGAAAGCGTCGCGACCCTTGCAGAGCGCCATCTGCTCAAGCTGACCGAGACGCTCGACGCCTATCGTCGGCCCGACGTCGGCTATCTCTCGCGCCGCCGGCCGCGCCGGAAGGCCGACGAAGGCGACTATGACCATCTCGCGCGGGTCCGTGAATGGGCGGGAATCGTGCTGCAGGACGGGGAGCCGTGAGCCTCGCGCCCTCGCCCGAGACCGTCGAGACGCAGCGTCGGGCGGCCGACCCCGGGGCGTCGGTCTGGCTGTCGGCTAACGCCGGCTCAGGCAAGACGACCGTGCTGACGCGACGGGTGATCCGTCTGCTGCT
Organism: uncultured Methylocystis sp.; assembly: GCA_964628955.1. GTDB lineage: Bacteria > Pseudomonadota > Alphaproteobacteria > Rhizobiales > Beijerinckiaceae > CAZVMY01. Next base: position 1,905 of record CAZVMY010000054.1, on the reverse strand, counting down.
GTCCGGCGCGGACCCGGCACGGATCCTGTGCGTGACCTATACGAAGACGGCGGCCGCCAACATGCAGGACCGCATCTTCGCCGAACTCGGCCAGTGGGTGGCGCTGGACGATCCCGGCCTCGCGGCCCGCATCGGGGACCTCATGGGCGGCAACCCCGCTCCCTCCCTCCTCGCCCGCGCGCGCCGGCTTTTCGCGGAAGCGGTCGAGACGCCGGGCGGGCTCAAGATTCAGACTATCCATGCCTTCTGTGAGCGCCTTCTGCATCTCTTCCCGTTCGAGGCGGACGTTCCCGCCCGCTTCTCGCTGATGGACGACGTCGAGGGCGGCGCGCTGCGCGAAGCTGCCATATCGGACGTCCTCGACGAGGCACTGGCCAACGCCGACGGCCCGCTCGGGCGGGCGCTCGCGCTGGTGACCGAGCGCGTCGGCGCGGATGCGCTGCGTCCGCTCGTGTTCGAGGCGCTCGACTGCCGGCGGTCCGATACCGATAGGCTCGAGTACAAGTTTGCGCCCGGATCGCTGCGTCAGGCGCTTGGCGTCGCTCCAGGCGACTCCGTCGAGAGCGTGGATCGCGAGATCCTCGACGGCGGTATCCCGAAGGCGGAATGGCCCGGTCTCGCCGCGCGAATGGCCGCCCAGGCGGGCGCTGCGCTGCGTGCGGCACTGCTCGCGGCTGATCGCGACGCGCCCCGCGACTATTGCGAGGTGTTCATCATCAACACCGGCACGCCACGCAAGACGCTCGCGGTCAAGGAGGTGGCGAATGCCGACGCCGCGCTGGCGCACCGGCTCGCCAGCGAACAGGAGCGTATCGTCGCGCTCCAGGACCGCCGCAAGCGCATCGCCGCCGCAGAGCGCACCGAGGCGCTGTTCCTGCTGGCCGACCGGGTTCTGGAGCGGTTCGAGGGCGAGAAGCGCCGTCGCGGCAAGCTCGACTATGCCGACCTGATCAGCCGCGTCGACCAGCTGCTGGCCGACGACCGGGCGGCCTGGGTGTTGTTCAAGCTCGATCAGGGGCTCGATCACCTGCTGGTCGACGAGGCACAGGACACCGGGCCACAGCAATGGAGCATCCTGCGCAACCTGACGCGCGAGTTCTTCGCGGGTGCAGGGCAACGGGACGGGGTGGACCGCAGCGTGTTCGCGGTCGGCGACGAAAAGCAGTCGATCTTCGGCTTTCAGGGCGCCCGGCCGCTGGAGTTCGGCCGCACACGCGACGCGTTCGATCGGCTCGTGACCGGCGCGGGCAGGACCTTCGCGCGGCTGGAGCTGAAGGAATCGTTCCGTAGCACCGCCGACGTGCTGTCCGCCGTCGATGCGGTCTTCTCGGCGCCGGAACGGTTTGCCGGCCTGTCGTCGGACGAGGTGGCGACCGCGCACGGGACCGCGCGCGGCCGGGCGCCCGGCCTGGTCGCACTCGGGCCGATCGGGCCGCGTCGCCCCGACGTCGAGACCGACGCCTGGGAAGCCGTCGATGCGCTCGACGACACGGCGCCCGAGATGACCGTGGCGCGGCGCATCGCCCGACGGATCGCGTCGTGGATCGGCGGAGATGCCCGGTTCGATCACGACGGGCGCCGGATTGCGGCAGGCGACGTGATGATCCTCGTGCGACGTCGCGGCGCCTTCTTCGACGCCATGATCAAGGCTCTCAAGGAAGAGGGCGTGCCGGTTGCCGGAGCGGACCGCCTGACACTCACCGACCATATCGCGGTGCTGGACCTGATGGCGGCGGGGCGGACGGCGCTGATGCCGGACGACGATCTGGCGCTGGCCGAACTGCTGAAATCTCCACTGATCGGGCTGGACGACGACGATCTGATCGCCATCACCGCGGATCGCGGCCGACGCAGCCTCTGGAAGGCCCTGCGGAACCATCCTGCCGACCGGTCGCAGAGGGCGGC
>CAZVMY010000053.1:0-10744 GCA_964628955.1 uncultured Methylocystis sp. | reverse complement strand
GAAGGGCTCTACGCGGCCGACGGTAATCCGATCATCTCGCTGATGGCAGCGGAAGGTGTACGGGCTCTCGCGGCCGCACTTCCAAGACTTGCCACCGAAAGTCGGCACATCGGGGCACGCAGCGACGCTCTCTATGGAGCGTGGTTATGCGGGACAGTTCTCGGTGCGGTCTCGATGGGCCTTCACCACAAGCTGTGCCACACACTCGGCGGTTCGTTCGACCTGCCGCACGCCGCCGTCCACACGGTCATCCTCCCCCACGCGCTGGCTTACAACGCCGCCCATGCCCCCGAGGCCATGACCATTCTGCAGCGCGCCCTCGCGCATGACGGCGCCGACACGGCCACCAGCGCCGCGGCGCTGGTCCATGATCTTGCGGTCCGGCACCACGCCCCGAGCAGCCTGAGAGAGATTGGGATGCCATCGGAGGGACTTGACCGCGCGGCCGACCTTGCATCGGCATCGCCCTATCCCAACCCGCGTCCGCTCGATCGGACGGCGCTGCGTCGGCTTCTGCAGGACGCCTGGGACGGACGCAGGCCGGACTGACGTCGACTGGCTTCGGCAAGGTGAGGTCGTCTTGCTCATGATGGCTCTACCTACTCATGAGTTGGAGCCTCCGGGAAACCGAGGGCGGTTCACCAATCCTTGTCTTCAACTGCCGTCCGATCCGCTCTCTCGTCCGACGGGCAGCCGCCTTCATCGCTCCTGGCTTCCCGCATCGAGCCATTGCCCGATCGCGGCGGCCACGCGGGCATCGCCGATGCCGAGCGTGTGCCGCGCTCCCTCGATTGGAACCAGCGCTGCGCGTCGGGCGACAGTCGCTAGGCGCTGCGCGTGGCCGAACGGAATGAGTTCGTCCGCGGTGCCGTGAACGATCAGGGTCGCGCCGGGGAAAACCGCCAGCCGCGACGCCACGTCGAAATCCGAGCCGAGCAGGAATCCGGGAAGGCCGCGCTCCCACGCGAGCCGCCCGATCGAGGTGAAGGTCGATTGCAGGATCAGGCCGGCGATCGGCCGGCGGACGGCGAGTTCCGTCGCGAACGCGGCGCCCAGCGAATAGCCATGAGCGTAAATCCTGGCGCGGTCGATCTCCGGCCGACGGACCAGCCGATCGTGGACGTGCAGCGCGTCCCCGGCGATCGACGCGAAATCCGGCCGGACCTCGGCCGTTCCGGGATAGCCGCGGTACTCCAGCATCAGGACCGCGAAGCCACGCGCATGATAGAACTGCGCCAGAGCCTCCTGGTGCCCGACGACCTCGGCATTGCCGTGAAAGAACACGACGGCCGGCGAACGCACGGCGCGGTCGGGTGGCGGGCGGTACCATGCGACGGCGCCGGGCTCCGCGCCATCCGCCTGGTCGGACCCGATCTGGCGGCGCCAGAGTTCCGCATTCCGAAGGCCGATCGGCGGATCGAGGATCGTCAGCACGGGAGCGGCGCCGGGATAGCGCGCCAGCGGAAAGATCGCCGCGGTGCGGCCGAACCAGGCGGCAACGGCGATGGCGCAATAGATCAGAACCAGCGCCAGTCCCGCGCCGAACCAGAGCCGGCGCCGCTTCACCGGGGAGACACGCTCATGCGCCGCGCCGGCGCTGCAACTGCGCGGCGGCGTTCCGGGTCACGGCGCGCGGCACGAAGCGCCCCGCGGCCACCAGCGCGGCGTTCAGCGCACCGGGGATGACGACCGCCCGGTTGGCGGCCAGCCCGGCGAGACCGGCCCGCACCACCGGGAGCGCCTCGCCGCCCCAGAGCCGGAAGAGCGGCGTGGAGCCGATGCCGGCCACTCCGGCGAACTCGGTCACGGTCGGGCCGGGGCAGAGCGCCGATACCCGGATGCCGTGCGGCTTCTCCTCGACGTGCAGCGCCTCGGAGAAGGACAGCACATAGGCCTTGGTGGCGTAATAGACCGCGAGATGCGGACCGGGCTGGAAGGCCGCGACCGAGGCCACGTTGAGGATGCCGCCGCCGCGCGCCCGGCGCATGCCGGGCAGAACCAGCCGCGCCAGCGTGGTCATCGCGACGACGTTGAGCTGTATCATCTCCAGGATGCGATCCAACGGCTGATCGCCGATGTCGCCGGCGAGCCCGAAACCGGCGTTGTTGATCAGGGTCGAAACCGTCAGGCCGCGCTCGGCCACCTCGGCCATCAGCGCCTCGGCCGCGCCGGGTTGCGCCAGATCCGCCGGCATCACGACGGCCTCGCTCCCTCCTTTGGCGGACAGGTCGGCCGCCAGTTCGTCGAGGCGCTCGCGGCGGCGGGCCGTCAGGATCAAGGGCGTGCCGGTCGCCGCGAGTTCGCGGGCGAACAGCGCTCCGAGGCCGCTCGACGCACCGGTCACGAGTGCATGGGTCATGATTTTCCCTCCCGACGGGTGGCCGGACCCTAGCCGAACGTGCGCCGGAGGTCGAACCTCGTCCGCTCACGAACCGATGACGGGGATACGAGGAAGAAGGCCGGCGTTCCATTGCCGGCAACGGGGTTGACGAGCGAGGCTTTCGGCGGCAAGCCTGAGCCATCTCGTCGGGGTGCCCCAGGACCGCAAGGTATCGGGGCTGAGAGTGGCCGAACGGCCGAAACCCGTCGAACCTGATCCGGGTCATTCCGGCGGAGGAATCGAGATGATCGTCGACGTGCCCCTCGCGGGCTGCGCGGCATTGGCCCGGTCTGGCCGGCGTGCCCCGTTTCCATCCTTTCAGCCGGCATTCGGCGCGCTCGCGGCGGCGCTGTTCGTCTGGGAAGCCGCCGTCAGGCTCTTCGAGGTGCCCACCTGGGCCCTGCCCGCGCCGAGCCGGGTGGCCGGCACGCTGGTCACCCGCTTCGACGTGATCTGGCCGGAGGCTCTGGTGACGGCGACCGAAACGCTCGCCGGCTTCGCCGCGGGCGTCGTGATCGGCGTCGGCTTTGCCCTGCTGCTCGCCTCGTCTCGGCGGCTGGCCGCGGCGATCGGGCCGCTGCTGGTGGTCAGCCAGGCGATGCCGCTGGTGGCGCTCGCGCCCCTGATCGTGATCTGGCTCGGGTTCGGCATCGCCTCGAAGATCGCGACGGCGACGCTCGCCATCTTCTTCTGCGTGACCGCCGCGTTCCACGAGGGCCTGCGCCGGACCGAGCCGGGTCTCGTCGACCTGTCAAGACTTTACCGCGCCAGCCCGGTCCAGGTGCTGCTTTGGATCCGCGTGCCGGCAGCGCTTCCGTCGCTCGCGGCGGGCCTGAAGCTTGCCGCCGCCTACGCGCCGCTCGGCGCGATCGCCGGAGAGTGGGTCGGCGCCGGCCGCGGCCTCGGCGTGCTGATGCTCCACGCCAACGCCCGCATGCAGACCGACATGGTCTTCGCAGCGCTCGTCGTGCTGGTCGCGATGTCGTTGCTGCTGTGGGGCGCCGTCGGCGTCATCACGCGGCGCCTGCTTCATTTCGCACCGGACACGGTGCGCTGACCCTTCTCCAGCCGGGACCCAACGCCATGAAACATCTTCTCGCCGCGCTCGCCGCGATGCTGCTCGCGCTCACGTCACCTGCTCTCACATCTCCTGCCATGGCGCAGGACAAGCTGACCGTTCTGCTCGACTGGTTCGTCAATCCCGATCACGCGCCGATCGTGATCGCAAAGGAAAAGGGCCTGTTCGCACGGCACGGCCTCGACGTGACGCTGATCGAGCCGGCCGACCCTTCGGCGCCGCCGCGCCTCGTCGCCGCCGGCCAGGGCGACGTCGCGGTCACGTACCAGCCGAGCTACATCGCGCAGCTACACGAGGCGCTGCCGGTCGTGCGCATCGGCACGCTGATCGCGACGCCGCTGAACACGCTGATCGTTCCCGCCGACGGCCCGGTGAAAACCCTCGCCGACCTCAAGGGTCGCACGATCGGCTATTCGGCCAGCGGCTTCGAGGACGTGATGCTGGCCGCGATGCTGAAGAGCGTCGGGCTGACCACGAAGGACGTGACGCTGGTCAACGTCAATTTCGCGCTGACCGCCGCGATCATGTCGAGCCGGGTCGACGCCATCGTCGGCGGCTACCGCAACTTCGAGCTGACCGAGCTTGAGATCGCCGGTCGCAGGGGCCGCGCCTTCTTCCCCGAGGAACACGGCGTCCCGCCCTACGACGAGTTGATCTACATCACGCGGCAGGACAAGGCTGGCGACCCGCGCATGCGGCGTTTCCTCGCGGCGATCGAGGAGGCGACGCTCTCCCTGCTGAACGATCCCGACGGCGGCTGGCGAACCTTCGTCAAGGCGCACCCCAAGCTGGACGACCGGCTGAACCGGCAGGCGTGGATCGACACGCTGCCGCGGTTCCAGGCGGCGCCGGCCGCGGTCGATCCGGCGCGCTACGTCCGCTTCGCGCGATTCATGAAGGAGAACGGCATGATCCGTGACGTCCTGAGCGCGGAGCGCTATACTGGTGTCCGCAGCACCGAATGACCGCATCTTCGGGCGAGCTGCAGGTCGATCCGGAGATGGAATGATGCGGAATCCAGTGATCACGCGTGCCGCCCTCGCGGGCGCGATTCTCGTCTGCGCGATGAGCGCGAAAGCCCAGGAAAGCTACGAAAGCTGGCCCCTGCTCCAGCGCTCGTTCCCGAGCACGGGCGGCGGCGGAATCATGATCGGCGAGTACGATCCGGTGATCGTCGGCGACAAGTGCACGACGAAGTTCACCGCGACGGAACCGAACGGCACCGTCTACCGCAACAGCATCGAATTCGACGCCGTGCCGGCGCAGGGCGGGATTCTCTGCACCAACGGACGCTGGCGCTCCGAGGACGGTGCGGACACGGGCACCACGCCGTATCGCGTCTTCATCAAGGACGGCATCCGCCGCGGCTCGCCGGGCTGAGACGAGTCTCTCCTCATCCTGAGGCGCCGAGCGAAGCGAGCCTCAGGGTGAGGATACGTTCGCGACGGGACGTCAGGCCGCCACGGCTTCCGGGCGGAACGCGCCGCCGTCCGGTCGCATCTCGATCCGCCGGTCGTGGAGCGGATGCAGCGTCGAGCGGTGGCCGATCGACACGATCGTCGTGTCCGGCAGCCGCTCGGCCAGCATCCGGTAGATCTCGCCTTCCAGCGTCTCGTCGAGCGAGGCCGTCGCCTCGTCGAGGAACAGCCATGCCGGCTTCTCGAGCAGCGCACGGGCGATGGCGACCCGCTGCTGCTCGCCGCCGGAAAGCACCTGCGACCAGTTGGCCGTCTCGTCGAGGCGGCCGACGAGGCCCGGCAGGCGTGCCAGTTCGAGCGCCTGGACGATCTCGGGATCGGCATAGCTCCCCTCCGTCGCCGGGTAGACGACGGCGCCGCGCAGGGAGCCCAGCGGCAGGTAGGGCCGCTGCGGCAGCAGCATCACGTCGGCGCCCTTCGGCACCGCGACCGTGCCGGTGCCGAAGGGCCAGATCCCTGCGAGCGCCCGGAACAGCGTCGATTTTCCCGACCCCGACGGGCCGCTGACCAGCGCGGTCTCGCCACGCCGGAAGGCGAGTTGCGGCACGGTGAGCAGCGCGCGGCCGTCAGGCAGCGCCAGCGCGAGATCGGTGACGGAGAGGGCGTCCGCCCCGTCCTCGGCGACCGCGATCGCCTGCTGCGCCCGCTGCGCCTCCGCAACCTGCATCGCGTCGCGGAACGTGGTCAGGCGGTCGATGATCGCCTTGTAGGCCGCGAGCGTCGTGTAGGAATTGATGAAGAACGAGAGCGCGCTCGTCACCTGCGCGAAGGCGCCGGCCACCTGCTGGAACTGGCCGAGGCTGATCCGGCCGGCGAAATAGGACGGCGCCGCCAGCGCATAGGGAAAGACGGCGCTGAGCTGGCCGTAGCCGGCCGTGAACGTCGTCAGTTTCATGCGGCGGCTGAGGATCTTCAGGAAGTTCGCGATGATGTCGCCGAACGAACCCTCCAGCCGCTGACGCTCGGCGCGCTCGCCCTTCAGCAGCGCGATCTGCTCGGTGTATTCGCGCAGGCGGGCCAACGAGAAGCGGAAGTTCGCCTCGACCTGCTCCTGCTTAAAATCGAGCTGGATCAGGGGCTTGCCGATGACGTGGGTCAGCCATGTGCCGACGATCGCATAGGTCAGCGCGAACCAGACGAGCATGCCCGGCACCTGGAAGGGCACGAACGGGATCGTGAAGTCGCGCGACAGGTTCCACAGGATGACCAGGAAGGAGACCAGCGTCGCGGCCTGCGACAGCAGCCGGATCGACAGGATCATCGTGGTGTCGATGAAGCCGCGCACGTCCGCCTGGATGCGCTGGTCGGGGTTGTCGGTCGCCTGGGCCTGCAATGACATGCGGTAATGCGTGCCGTGGTCGAGCCAGCGGCCGAAGGTCTGGCGCGTCATCCAGTTGCGCCAGCGGATCGCGAGCGAACTGTCGACGTAGACCTCGTAGATCGCGACCGCGATCCAGACGGTCGCGAGCGGCGCGAAGACACCGAACAGCTGGAACCAGAACGCGTCGCCGTTCTTCTGTTCCAGCGCGTTGAACAGGTCGCGCGAAAAGAGGTTCAGCCGGATCTGGATCGCGACCTGGAGGAAGTTGATCGCGATCAGGAGCGCGACGAGCCTCGCGCCGACCTTCCCTTCCTCGCTGGCGAAGCCGCCGAACGGCAGTCCGGCCGCCTTCGCCGGATCGGCGCTCTGAAAGTAGGGATCGGCGACGCTGGTGATCGTGCGGATCACCGGCAGGAACGAGGCGCCGAAGACCACGAGCCCGAAGACGACCGCGGCCACGGCCGTGAAGGCCGGCGGCACCAGCGGCGCGATCTCGCCCGGCAGCAGGCCGGCCGAGCCGGCGAGCGCGGCGCCCGCGATCAGCAGATAGCCGAAGCCGTACATCACCACGAAGATGCGCAGGAAGCTGGAGATGCGCTCCGACAGCACGAGCAGCCCCGCCATGACGAAGCCGGCGAGCGCGACGTAGAGCGGGATCGAGGCGGCGGAACCGGTGAGCGACAGCAGCACGGCCAGCGCCGAGAACGCCGCGATGAAGAGGGCGAAGAGCCGCATGGAGAAACACCCTGGAGACGGTCGTTCGGCAGGAATCCCCTCTTCGGCCGGAATTCCGGCTTTGTCGAGGGCGGCCGGCGGTTCAGCCGATGCCGGCCTCGAACCGATCGAGCAGAGGATTGCGCGCGCTGAAGGCGTAGGCGAGCGTCGAGATCGCGACGTCGTGCGCGCCGGCGGCCAGCATGCGATCGGCGAAATCGAGCGCGGCGGCTGCCGGCAGGCGGGCGACGGCCGGATCGGCGCCCCCGCCGCTGCGGACGATGCCGGCTGCGGCGGCGACGGCCTCGGCGAAGCCCTCCGGCGCGCCACCGACCGCGACCTCGCGGGTGGTCCGGGCCGCCTCCTCCGCCGCGATGCGCCCGAGCAGGATGCGCGCCGCGGCGCGGGCGCGCGGCGACCACAAGGCGCCGCGCGAGGCGGCGAGATTGGCCTCCGAGCGCAGGATCACCCCATCGTCGAGCACCTTCAGCGCATTGGCTTCCAGCGTTGCGCCCGAGGTGGTGATGTCGACCACGACTTCCGCCGTGCCGGCGGCCGGCGCCCCTTCCGTCGCGCCGAGGCTCTCGACGATCCGGTAATCGGTGACGTGATGGCTCGCGAAATGCCGGCGTGTGAGGTTCACATATTTCGTCGCGACCCTGAGCCTATGGCCGTGACGCGCGTGGAACGCGGCCGCGACGTCCTCGAGATCATCCATGACGCGGACGTCGATCCACGCCTTCGGCACGGCCACGACGACGTTCGCGCCGCCGAAGCCGAGCGGTGCGAGCAGGATGACGCGATCGTCCGCGTCCGGGATCGTTTCCCGGATGAGATCCTCGCCGGTCACGCCGAGATGCAGCGTTCCAGAGGCCAGTCCGGCGGCGATCTCGCCGGCCGAGAGGAACTTCACCTCCGCATCGACACCGTCCATCAGCCCGCGATAGTCCCGCGCACCGCGCTCCTGGCGCAGGGGCAGCCCGGCGCGCGCAAAGAATGCGGCGGCGTTCTCCTGAAGCCGGCCCTTGGAGGGCACGCCGACGACGAGCGGCGCCGCTGCGGCCTCGTCCGTCATGCGCGGACCTCGCCGTTGGGCGCGTCGTTCCGCCGCGCCGCGACCGCCCCGAAGCGCTCGATCCAGATTGCGCAGCCGACGGCGGGCACGGGCGCCGGCGCCCCCAGCTTCTGCAGCAGGCCGTCATACCGCCCGCCGGCGACGAGCGGCTTGCCGCCCGCATCGTCGGGATCGGTCAGTTCGAAAACCATGCCGGTGTAGTAATCGAGGTTGCGGGCGAAAGCGGTCGAGGCCTCGATGCGGCCGATCTCGATGCCGCGCGCCGCCATGAAGCCGATCCGCGCCTCGTAGCTCGCGATCGCGGCGCCGAGGCCGAGGCTCTCGTCCCGGTCGAGCCGGCGCAACTCGTGCGCGACCGCGTCGGGATCGCCGGCGATGCCGAGGAAGCGCAGCAGCACCGCCGCCTTGCCGGCCGCGAGTTCCATGCCACCACCCCGTGCCTTGTCGAGGAACCGGTCGGCGATCTCGGCCGAGGAACGCCCGGCCGCATCCGACACGCCGGCCACCGCGAGCATGTCCTCGACGAAGGCGCGCGCCGCGACCGGGTTCGCCTCCTCGAGCGCCGCGAGCGCGGCGGCGTAGCCCCCAGCAGAGGTGTCACCCGTCGGCTCGGTGGTCAGGCCGGGCAGGCGGCCCGCCGCGAGTTCGCGCCTGATGCGCCGGGCCAGTGACGCGGGCACTGCCAGCGCCTCCAGCACGAGCGCCAGCATCCGGCTATCGCCGAGCCGCATGCGCGGCTGCGCCAGACCCAGAATCTCCGATGCGTCGCAGGCCAGCGCCACGATCTCGGCATCGGCCGCTTCCGGATCGGCCCGGCCGAGCGATTCGAGCCCGGCCTGCAGGAACTCGCCGCTCTCCCCCTGCCGATGCCGGAACACGGGGCCGACACAGGACATGTTGACGGGTCGCGCGGCGCCGTTCGCCCCCGTGGCGCCCGCCGCGAGCCAGGCGCGGCAGACGGGGATCGTGAACTCCGGCCGCAGACACAGCTCCCGCCCGGCCGCGTCCTGCGTCAGGAACAGCCGGCGGCGGATGTCCTCTCCCGAGAGATCGACGAACACGTCCGCGGGCTGCAGCAGCGGCACGTCCATGCGCTGATATCCCAACCGGGCGAACCGCGTCGCGAGCGAGCCGACGACGTCGGAAACGGGGCGATCCAGCGGGCGGTCCGGGAGGCGATCCATGGCGCCCGGCTCTTAGCAGCGGCCACGAAAAAGCGCGACCAGGAAAACGCGCGGGCGGGGTGCGTAGGGGCAAGGGTGTAGGCAGTCGGCAGTCGGGAAGTGCGCTTCCCTCCCCCTCGCGGGGAGGGCAGGGAGGGGGGGGCGGCTCGCAACGAGGCATCCCGCCCGTGGCCGGCCTCCCCCCACCCTCACCCGCCCCGCCAGGGGGCGGGATGTGACTGGCGCGGACGCGTGGCGGTCAACCGCGGCTGGCCAGCCTGGCGCGCACCACTTCGACCAGGCGGTCGAGTGGCACCTCGGTCTGGGCGGCGGCCTGCTTTTCGAGATGATCGGCGCGGTCCCGGCCTGACGCCGCGAGTTCGGCGCCGAGCGCCAGGTCCTTGATCTGGACGACGCCCTTTGCCCTCTCGTCGCCGCCCTGAATGATCGCGAGCGGCGCGGCGCGGCGGTCGCAGTATTTCATCTGCGCCTTGAAGCCGGCGGCGCCGAGATAGAGTTCGGCGCGAATACCCGCGTTGCGGAGCGTCGTCACCATCGACTGGTAGTCGCCGAGACGGTCCCGGTCCATGACCGTGACCACGACCGGGCCGGCGGGCGGCGCGGCATCGAGCTTGCCGAGATGCGCCAGCGCCGCCTGGAGACGCGAGACGCCGATCGAGATGCCGGTCGCCGGCACGTCCTCGGCGCGGAACCGGCCGACGAGCCCGTCATAGCGCCCGCCACCGCCGACCGAGCCGAAGCGGACGGGCCTGCCGTCGTCGCCGGGCACCTCGAAGGTGAGTTCCACCTCGTAGACGGCGCCGGTATAGTATTCGAGGCCGCGGACGACGGAGGGTTCTAATCTGATTTGGTCGGTATGATACCCAGCTGCGCGAACGAGATTATCGATTCGATACAACTCTTGCCACCCTAGCTCGTGGCTGACAGCGCCTTCTCGAGACCAGTCTTCGTTTGGAAATTCAACTCCGTCCGGCACGCCATTGCGATCATCGGATCCGTGTAATGGGTCCCAAATTGCCAGTAGGACGTTGTCAGTTTGACTATCAGATAAACCCGCTCCTTTTGTGAAATCTCCGCTTTCATCTAGCCGCCCCGGCCCGAGTAGTTTTCTGATTTCCCCCACGGGAAACTTGTCCATCTTGTCGATCGCCCTCAGCACCGTCAGCCGTCGCCCCGCGTTCTCCTCCCCACCCAGCCCGATCGCCTCCATGACGCCGTCGAGGATCTTCCGGTTATTGACCTTCACCACGTAGCTGCCGCGCGGGATGCCGAGCGCCTCCATGGCATCGGCGAACATCATGCAGTTCTCGGCATCGGCCGCCGGCGAGGAACTCCCCACCGTGTCGGCGTCGAACTGCAGGAACTGGCGGAAGCGGCCGGGGCCCGGCTTCTCGTTGCGGAACACGGGGCCGACCCGGTAGCTGCGGTAGGGCTTGGGCAGCCGGTCGTAGTTCTCCGCGACGTAGCGGGCGAGCGGCGCAGTGAGGTCGTAGCGCAGGCTCATCCACTGCGCG
>CAZVMY010000052.1:0-10773 GCA_964628955.1 uncultured Methylocystis sp. | reverse complement strand
TGTTGATGGCGACGAAGGCACCGCCACGCCGTTTGCCGAAGTCGTGCAGCGCACGGGCGACCAGTTCCTTGCCGGTTCCTGATTCGCCCATGATCATGACGGTCAGATCGGTCTGCATCAGCCGGGCGAGCGTCCGGTAGATGTCCTGCATGGCGGCCGAGCGGCCGACGAGCGGGATGTCGTCGGGCTGGATATCCTCGGGCCGCTGGGCCTGGCGCTTCGGCTGCGAGAGGGCCCGCGCGACGATGCCGACGAGTTCCGTCAGATCGAACGGCTTCGGCAGATAGTCATAGGCGCCACGTTCGGACGCGCGGATCGCGGTCATGAACGTGTTCTGCGCGCTCATGACGATGATCGGCAGTTCCGGGCGGATCTTGCGGATGCGCGGAATGAGGTCGAACGCGTTCTCATCCGGCATGACCACGTCGGTGATGATCAGGTCGCCGTCGCCGCTCTGCACCCATTTCCAGAGCATGGCTGCATTGGCCGTGGCCCGGACCTCGTACCCGGCGCGCGTCAGCGCCTGACCGACCACGGTTCGGATCGCCGCATCGTCGTCGGCCAAAAGGATGCTGCCGGACATTCTCTGCATCGACTCGCTTCAACTCCCGCCGGGCGGCGGCGCCGGTCAGTTTGCCTTCGCCGAGGTGACGTGCAGCGGCAGGAGGATGCGGAACACGGTCCTGCGTCCGCTGCTGTCGCATTCGACGATGCCGCCATGATCGCCGATCACCTTGGCGACGATTGCAAGTCCGAGGCCAGTTCCGGAGACCTTCGTGCTGACGAAGGCATCGAAGAGATGCGGCAGCAGATCCTGGGGTACTCCGGGGCCGTTGTCGCGCACACAGACCTCGAGGGGCAGGCGAACCCTGTCCCGGCTACCGGGAACGGAGAGCCGGACGCCGGGCCGATAGGCAGTCGAGAGCGTGATCTCCCCGTCCATCGCCTCGTCGCCGATCGCCTCGGCGGCGTTCTTGACGAGGTTCAGCAACACCTGGACGAGCTGATCGCGATTGCCCATCACCGGCGGCAGCGAAGGGTCGTAATCCTCGCTGAACCGGACGTGCCGGGCGAAACCGGACCGCGCGAGTGTCTTCACGTGGTCGAGGACGCCGTGAATGTTGACCGGCTCGGTCGGCGGCGGGCGACCATCGGTGAAGAGATCGAACCGGTCGACGAGCTTCACGATGCGGTCGGTCTCGTCCCTGATGAGCTGCGTGAGCAGCCTGTCTTCGTCGCCGACGGCCGAGTCGAGCAGCTGTGCCGCACCCCGGATGCCGGACAGCGGATTCTTGATCTCGTGCGCCAGCATCGCCGACAGCGCGGAAATCGAGCGGACCGCCCCGCGACTGTTCAGCTGTCTGCCGAATTTGTCGGCAATCGTCTGCTCCTGAAGCATGATCAGCACCACGCCAGGGCGTTCGGGCAACGGTCCTGCATAAATATCGACCAGTCGTTCCTGCCCGCGCCTCGGATCGCCGATGTCGGTCCGCCGCTCGTTGATCGCCGATCCCTCCATGCGGACCTTCTCGAGCAGGCCCAGAACCGGCGATGCGCGTCCCATCAGTTCGCCGGCCGTATAGCGGCGCAGGAACGTCCGGCTCATGTCGAAGAACGCTTCCGCCGCTGCATTCGCATCGACGATGCGATCGTCGTTGCCGATCAGCAGGATCGCGTGCGGCAGGGCGTTGCTGACGGCGTCGAGCATGGGCACGGCCGGCGGTGCCATCTCGTGCGCTGCGATCGCCTGGTCGTGATCGTCGCGAAGGTCAAGCATCAGGCGGCGACCCCCTTGGTCATGGCGTGCTCAACGTCGGCGCCGTGGCTTTCCGGCACGGTCTCGAAGCACCGTGCGAGCAATCGTTCGACCGTGGATGAAACCGTGCTCGTCACCATCTCGCGACCAAGTGCCGGCGCCGCGGTCGAGCCGCGCCGCATCGCTTCCGCGGCATAGGCCGCCAGATGCTTGCGGGCATGGCGCAGGCCGATCTCGGGCCCCATCCGGCGGAGCAGATCCTGGTAATGCGTGACGGCCGCGGCGGCCATCGCCATGGGCGGCGGTTTCGGCACGCTGCGTCCCTCCAGCGCCGCCGCGACCTCGCCCACGAGCCACGGCCGGCCGAGGGCACCGCGTCCGATCATGACCGCGTCCGCTCCCGAGGCGTCGAGCGCCGTCCGTGCCGAGTCGACATCGACGACGTCGCCGTTGACGATCACCGGCACCCGGACCTTGGACCTGACCGCGCGCACCGCGTGCCACCGGGCCTCGCCCTTGTAGAACTGCGACCGGGTCCGGCCATGTACGGAAACGAGCTTCACGCCGAGCTCTTCGGCACGACGCGCGAGTTCCGGAGCGTTCAGCGAGGCGTCGTCCCAGCCGAGCCGCATCTTCAGCGTTACGGGCACCCGTACGGCCTCGACCGTGGCAGCGATGAGCCGGCCCGCATGGTCGAGGTCCCGCATCAGCGCGGAACCCGCCCATCCGTTGACGACCCGCTTCGCCGGACAGCTCATGTTGATGTCGATCACGTCCGCGCCGCCCGCTTCCGCCAGCCTGGCCGCCTCTCCCATCCAGTAGGGATCGCAACCGGCGAGTTGAACGACGTGCGGGACGGTCCCTGCCGCCTCCGCGCGCAGCCGCGCTTCTGCTGCGCCATCGACGAAATCCTCGCAGGCGACCATCTCGGAGACGACATAGGTGGCGCCGAACGACGCCGCGGCGCGACGAAAGCCGACGTCGGTGACGCCGGACATCGGCGCAAGCACCGCGCGGCCTCTGAGCGTCAGATCGCCGATCCTCAGCGCCGCGCTGTCTCGTGTACTGCTGCCCAATTCGACGCCAACCCTACTGACCTGCTCAATTTAGCGTCTTTTTGTTGCGATGCACAAGACGTTTGACGACGCTCGCCAGGATGTTTGACGACACACCTGATGCCGCGAACCCGATTTGACCTGATCCCCGAAACCCGCCAAACGGGCGACACCGACGCGAATGCTGGAGTAGCCGTTGCGAAAGCCCGAAGTGGCAGCCGTCATCGTGGCCGCGGGGCGCGGGCTGCGCATGGGCGGCACCGTGCCGAAGCAGTTCCTGCCGCTTGGCGGACTTCCGGTCCTCGCCCGCACCGTCAACGCTTTCCTCTGTCATCCCCTGATCGATCTGGTCGTCGTGGTCGTCAATCCCGATGACGAGAACCATGCCCGCGCGCTCGTTCGCACGCATTGCGCTACCGCGGACGAACATCGGCTGAGGTTCACTGGTGGCGGTGCGACCCGGCAGTTGTCCGTGGCCGCAGGGCTCGAAGCGCTGGCCGACGCAGCGGTGGCGCCGGAAGGCGTCGTCCTGATCCACGACGCGGCACGTCCCCTGCTCTCGCAGGACCTGATCACGCGGGCAATCGACGCGGCACGGCTGCATGGCGCCGCAGTGCCTGCACTCAGGGTCGCGGACACCATCAAGCAACTGGGAAGCGACGGCTGCGTGTCCGGCACGCTCGACCGGCAGGCCTTGCGGGCGATCCAGACGCCGCAGAGTTTCCGGCTGGCGCTGGCGCGCGAGGCGCATGCCGCGGCGGGCGCGCTGGCCGATGCACTCGACGATGCGGCTCTCGTCGAGCGCATGGGACACAAGGTTCACGTATTCGAGGGTGAGACGGCCGCGATGAAGCTGACGACGAGCGATGATTTCCTGCGCGCGGAGGCGCTGATCGGGCAAGCGGGTGCGAGGCTGGAAACGCGCGCCGGGACCGGCTTCGACGTTCACGCCTTTGTGCCCGGCGATCATGTCGTGCTGGGAGGCGTGCGGATCCCGCATGATCAGGCGCTCAGCGGCCATTCCGACGCCGACGTGCTGCTGCACGCGCTGACCGACGCCAT
Organism: uncultured Methylocystis sp.; assembly: GCA_964628955.1. GTDB lineage: Bacteria > Pseudomonadota > Alphaproteobacteria > Rhizobiales > Beijerinckiaceae > CAZVMY01. The sequence goes on along the minus strand of CAZVMY010000052.1, from coordinate 6,900 downwards.
TCTGGGAGCGATCGGCGACGGCGATATCGGTCAGCACTTCCCCCCGTCGGATATGCGCTGGCGGGGCGCGGATTCGGCGCTGTTCCTTGCCGATGCCGTCGCGCGGGTGGCGGCGCGCGGCGGCCGGCTGGTCAATCTCGACGGAACCCTGCTGTGCGAGGCACCCCGCGTCGGCCCGCATCGCGAGGCCATGCGGGCGCGGATCGCGGAGATCGCCGGGATCGAGCTCGATCGGGTTGGGGTCAAGGCGACGACGACGGAGAAGCTCGGCTTCACCGGGCGTCGCGAGGGCATCGCCGCGATGGCCAGCGCCATGGTGGAACTCCCCCTGCGTCCCGGCCGATGAGCGACGATCAGGTCGAACACGCGGCGCGGCAGGTGCTCGCCGCGGCGCAGGACGCCCGGTTGATGGTCGCCACGGCCGAGTCGTGCACGGGCGGGCTCGTGGCTGCGGCGCTGACGGCGATCGCGGGATCCTCGGCCGTGGTCGATCGGGGCTTCGTCACTTATTCCAACGAAGCGAAACAGGAAATGCTCGGCGTGCCGCCCGATCACCTCGCGCGGTTCGGGGCCGTCAGCGCCGAAACGGCAGCGGCCATGGCGCGAGGAGCGGTCGAGCGATCCCGTGCCGGGCTGGCCGTTGCTGTCAGCGGGATCGCCGGGCCGGGCGGCGGTTCGCCGGACAAGCCCGTCGGCCTGGTTCACTTCTGCGTCGCGACACGGTCCGGGCGGTCGGTTCCGCTCGAACGCCGCTACGGCGATCTCGGACGCGCCGAAATCCGGCGCCGGTCCGTGATCGATGCGCTTGACCTGCTGCTTCGCGCACTGCGGACCGACCTGGATCAGGCGGGAGCGCGACCGTAGATCGCATCGGCGCGCGCCTCGAACGACGACGCCATTTTCCGGAACACCACGTCGAAGACCGCGCCTGCCAGGAGGCCGAAGGTACGGGACCGGAAGGCGTAGTCGATCGCGAAGGAAACGGCGCAGCCCTCGCCGTGCGGCCGGAAGCTCCAGCGGTTCTCGAGATGACTGAACGGGCCGTCCACGTATTCGACCAGGATCTTCAGGCGCGGCCGATCGAGGGAGACCCTGCTGGTAAAAGACTCCCGTATCGCCTTGTAACCAATGGACATGTCGGCGACGAGCGTCTCGACGCCGTCATCGTCCGCACCGCGGCGCCGAACGACAAGACGTTCGCACATCGGCACGAACTCAGGATAACGCTCGACGTCGGCGACGAGGTCGAACATCTGTTCGGGGCGATGGCGAACGATGCGATCGGTGGAAAAACTGGGCATTCCCGCGCGTCTGCCGGTGATTGGGGCCGGCGCTCTATGGCACCCCCACTCCTGCAAGGAAAGCGGCGGCATCCCGATCGTGGCGAAAGACCGCGATCCGCTTGTCCTTTCCATATCGATCGAGAGCGTCGAGAACCAGGCCGCGGGCGTGGGCATTCCACGTCCAGACGTAGCGCCAGAACGCGGGATCGAGCCGCTCGGGACAGCCCTGCCCGACGTCCGGACGCGTCCGGCCGAGCCCGCGAAGGGCGCGAACCACGACACGACGCAGGCAGACATGCCGGGGGAAATCGAAGAACACGATCGTGTCCGCCGCGGGCATCCGGATATCGAACGTGCCGCCTTAGTTGCCGTCAATGACCCAGCACGGGCCGGCGATCAGCGCGCGGACGGCCGTCTGCCAGTCATCCCGCTCGGGCTCCGTCCAGCCGGGCCGCCAGTATTCCCGGTCGAGATGGATCAACGGCAGGAGGGTCTTCCGCGCCAGCGCGCGCGAGAAAGTCGACTTTCCTGCTCCCGAGCAGCCGATGACCAGCACACGCTCCACGGACTGCCCTCCCCGCGCCGGCGCGCAAGAAAGCCCGTCGCGCCGTGAAAGTACAGGCGCGTCAGTCGCGATTCGTGCGCTCCTCCGGCAAACCCGGTGTCGTCGGCACAGCCTGCGCGACGGGATCGCTGGCGGGGAACGTGTTCTCAAGAGCCGTGTCCAGATCGGCCTCCTCGATCCCGTCGCGCCGGCGGTTCTCCCGAACCCGCGCCTGCTCCTGCTGCTCCTCGCGAAGACTGTCCACGGCGGGGCTCGAAGGGTGTCTCGGCTGGCTGTTCATGGGTCGCTCCGTCGTTGCCCTGATCAACGCCCCGAACGAGCCGACGTTCCTGATGACCCATCGACGGGAGGGGGGCGACGGCACGGCCGGGCGGCGCTATGTTGTGTGCCACTCCTGTCCTCCTGCCCCGTGCGCGTTCCATGGATTTCACGATCAGCCCCGAGATCGAAGCGCGCCGGGCCGCGATCGCGGCCTTCGTCGACCGCGAACTGCTGCCTCTGGAAGCGGACCCGGCGAGCTACGACGCACACGAGAACATTCGGCTCGATCTCCTCGAAACGATGCGGCGCAAAGCACGCGCCGAGGGGCTCTGGTGCCTGCAGCTGAAGCCGGAAACCGGCGGCGGCGGGCTCGGAAAAGTGGGCATGGCCGTCTGCTACGAGGCGATGAACCGGTCCATCTTCGGCCCTGCCACCTTCAACTCGGCTGCACCCGATGACGGCAACATGATGCTGCTGGAGCGCGTGGGGACACCCGGGCAGCGCCGGCGCTGGCTGGCGCCGCTCGTCGCTGGCGAGGTGCGCTCGGCCTTCGCCATGACCGAGCCCCATCCGGGCGGCGGCTCCGACCCCGGCATGATCGAGACGCGGGCCGAGCGGCGCGGCGACGGATACGTCATCCATGGCCGGAAATGGTTCATCACGGGCGCCGGGGAAGCTGCTCATTTCATCCTGATCGCGCGCACGTCGGACGATCAGCGGCGCGGTCTCAGCGCCTTTCTATTTCACAAGGACCAGCCCGGCTGGAGCATCCTGCGCCGGATTCCGATCATGGGACCGGAGGAGCACGGAGGACACTGCGAGCTTGCCTTCGACGGTCTCGAAGTCGCGGCCGAGGACGTGCTGATGTCCGAGGGCGACGGGTTGAAGGCCACGCAGATGCGACTCGGGCCGGCGCGGCTGACCCACTGCATGCGCTGGCTGGGGCTCGCGAAACGCTGCGTCGAGATTGCCAACGCGTATGCGGCCGAACGGCGCGGTTTCGGCGTCCGGCTCGCCGATCGGGAGAGCGTGCAACTGATGCTGGGCGCGCTGGCGATGAGGATCGAGATCGGACGCCTTCTGGTGATGAAGGCCGCCTGGGAACTCGATCGTGGCGGCTTCGCGCGCAAGGAAATCTCGATGGCCAAGGTTCAGGTCGCCAACGTGCTACACGAAGCGGCGGACGTCGCGATTCAGATCAACGGCGCGCGCGGCTATTCGAAGGATACCGTCCTCGAATGGATCTACCGCTACGCCCGCCAGGCACGCCTCGTGGACGGCGCCGACGAGGTCCATCGGATGGTGCTGAACCGGCACCTCGTCGACGAGGGTTCGGCGTTCTGGTCCTGGCACGTCGGCGCGGCTTGATCCGAGCGTGACGACCGATCCGCCCGCGACGGACGCCCTCGCCCGCTGGCTCGGCGAGCAGCTTGGCGATCCGACGCTCGAGGTGGCGGCGGCCAGCCGGCTCAAGGGCGGTGCCATCCAGCAGAACTGGCTCGTCGAGACGACCGGCCGCGCCGGCAGGATGGCATTCGTGCTACGCCGCGATGCGCCTGCCGCCGTCGGCGAGAGCCATTCGCGCGCGACCGAGTATGCAATCGTCGAGGCTGCATGGCGCGCCGGTGTGCGCGTTCCGCAGCCGGTCGCGTTCTGCCATGATCCGGGCGTCTTCGGCGGACCGTTCGCGCTGATGGCGAAAGTGGACGGAGTCGGGTTCGGGCCACGCGTCGCGCGCGACATGGCGCTCGGCGGTGACAGGGCGGCGCTCGTGCGCGAGCTCGGCCGCCAGCTGGCAAAGCTGCACCGCGTCGTCCCCGGCGACGCCGGCCTCGCCTGCCTCGGGCCGCCGCCCGAACGGCCGGTCGACGCCGAGATCGAGCGGATGCGGAATGCACTCGACGCGCTTGGGCAAGGGAGGCCGGCCCTGGAATGGGGCTTGCGCTGGGCAGAAGTGCATCAACCCCGACCCGAGCGCATCGTCCTGCTGCATCGCGACTTCCGGACCGGAAACTACATGGTCGACGGCGCCGGACTGACTGCGATCCTCGACTGGGAATTCGCGGGCTGGGGCGAGCCGCACGCCGATCTCGGCTGGTTCTGCGCTGAATGCTGGCGCTTCGGCCGGACCGAGCTGGAAGCCGGCGGCATCGGACACCGCGCGGATTTCTACGCCGGCTACGAGGACGAGAGCGGCCGCAAGGTCGATGATCTGCACGTGCGGTTCTGGGAGGTCGTCGCGCATATCCGCTGGGCCGTGATCGCGCTCCAGCAGGGCGAGAGGCACGCCTCGGGCCGGGAGCCATCGCTCGAACTGGCGCTGACGGGCCTGATCGCACCCGAACTCGAGCTCGCGCTGCTGCGCGCCACGGCGCCGGCGCTCTGGAAGGCGCGTCATGCCGGATGAGACGGCGAGCGACCTGACGCCGGATCGTCTGCTTGCGATCGCCGAGCAGACCCTGACGGCGACCTTCGCGGCCACGGGCGGCGATGACCGGTTCGTCGCCCTGATGATCGCCAGCGCATTGCGGATGGTCGGTCGGGCCATGACGCATGGCGACGCGCTGGCTGCGGCCCGACGCCTGCTTCTCGATCAGGCAGGTGGCGACGGCCCTGAAGCTGCGCACCGGCTGATCGCGGCGATCAGGGCCGGCCACCATGATCGGGACGACGCTCTCCATGCCGCGCTTATGGCCGATGCGGCCGCGCGATCGGCGGTGACGAAGCCGGGCGCGCTGAACGAGAGCGAGCGTCGTCTGGCCGGTGTCGGCGCTCAGGGAGCAGGCGCGACCGGCTTTTCCACATAGGTGGGCTCGGCGATCGCCGGAGCCGCGCGGCGCCGGCGCAGCAAGCCGCGGCGCGGCGCGAGCAGCAGGGCGAGCGTGAAGAACAGCGCCTGAACCAGGACGATGCAAGCGCCCGACGCGGCATCCAGATGGAAGCTCGCCAGAGTGCCGACGACCGTCGCCAGCACGGAGACGCCCATCGCGATGGGCAGCATACGGGAAAACCGGTCTGCGAGGAGGAACGCCGTCGCGCCCGGCGCGATCAGCATGGCGACGACGAGGATGATCCCTACCGCCTGCAGCGATGCCACGACGGTGGCGGCCAGGGCCGTCAACAGCCCGTAATGCAGCACGCGGACCGCGAGACCGATCGCCTGCGCATGCTGCGGATCAAAACAATAGAGAACGAGATCGCGCCAGCGCAGGAAGACGAAACACAGCGTCGCCGCGGCGATCACTGCGGTCTGCACGATGTCGGCGACCGTGACGCCCAGCATGTTGCCGAACAGCACGTGCAGGAGGTGCTGGTCCGTCTCGACGCGCGTGAACAGGACCAGCCCGAAACCGAACATCCCGGAGAACACGATGCCCATCACCGTGTCCTCCTTCACGCGGCTGTTCTCCTTGAGGAACCCGATCGACACGGCGCAGAACAGGCCGGCTCCCAGGGCGCCTGCGGCCAGCGGCAGGCCGAGCACGGCCGAGAGCACCAGCCCCGGCAGGACGGCATGCGAGATCGCGTCGCCCATGAGCGACCAGCCCTTGAGCACCAGGAAGCAGGAAAGAACCGCGCAGACGACACCGACGATGAGCGCGACCGCAAGCGCGCGCTGCATGAAGGGATAGGCCAGCGGCGTGACGATCAGATCGAGAACCGGGTTCACGACACGGCCCCCGCGCCCGATGCCGCGCGCCTCGATCCGCTTCGCGCGGCCAGCACGCCATGTTTCGGCGCGAAGACGAAAGCGGCCAGAAAGACCAGGGTCTGCAACGTCACGATCACGCCGCCCGTCGCGCCGTCGATGAAGAAACTGAGGTAGGCGCCGACGAAGCTGGTGCCTGCCCCGACCGCGACGCTGATCCCGATCATCCGACCGAAGCGATTGGTCAGCAGATAGGCGGTGGCGCCCGGCGTCACCACCATGGCGATGACGAGACATGCTCCGACGGTCTGAAGCGCCGCGACCGTGGCGGCGGCCAGCAGAGCGAAGAACATGATCTTCAGCCGCAGTGGATCGAGACCGATGCTGCGCGCGTGGCTCTCGTCGAAGAACACAACCATCAGATCGCGCCAGCGGGCCAACAGCAGGGTCAGCGAGATCGCGGCGATGATGACGACCTGGACGACGTCCTCGTCGGCGATGCCGAGGATGTTGCCGAGGACGATCGTCTGCACGTTCACCGAAACGGGATTGATCGAAACCAGCAGCAGTCCGAAGGCGAAGAAGGTGGTGAAGACGAGGCCGATGATCGTGTCCTCGCGCAACTGCGTGATCTGCCGGACCAGCGCCATGGCGCCGGCGGCGAGAATGCCGGCGATGAAGGCGCCCGCGGCATAGGGCAGCTGAAGCAGGTAGGCGCCGGCGACGCCCGGCACGACGGCATGGGCCAGCGCATCGCCCATCAGCGACCAGCCCTTGAGCACCAGATACGCGGACAGGAAGGCGCACAGGCCGCCCACGAGCGCGCTGACCCAGATCGCGCGCAGCATGTACTGGTACTCGAACGGGGCGAGCAGCTCGCTCACGGCGTCGGCTCTTCGCGCTTGCCCGCATCGGCGCTGGGACGCTCCCGGCCGTAGAACACCAGTGGCCGCTCGTCGTCGCTGAGCACCGTCAGCCCGCGCGGATCGTCGTCGTCGTGCATGGCCGAGCCCGCGAGCTGGAAATGCCTGAGGACGCCACCGAAGGCCCGCTCGAGGTTGGCCTGTGTGAACACCGAAGCGGTCGGGCCGAAAGCCAGCACCGTCCGGTTCACCAGCACGACCTGATCGCAGAACTCCGGC
>CAZVMY010000051.1:0-10879 GCA_964628955.1 uncultured Methylocystis sp. | reverse complement strand
GCCGCTCAGGCGCCGGTCGTCACGTCGGCCATGGCAGCCGCGGGCACCGGCAGCCGACGATGCGGTCCCGGTCGCGGCGATCGTGCTGGCTGCCGGCCGTTCGACCCGGATGGGCGGGCCGAACAAGCTGACCCTCGACGTTCGCGGCAAACCCATGGTGCGCCATGCGGCCGAGGCAGCGCTGGGCTCCCGGGCGCGCCCGGTGATCGTCGTTACCGGCCACGACGCCGGCGCGGTCGAACGGGCGCTCGCAGGCCTCGACGTCGTGTTCCGGCACAATCCGGATTTCGTCCGCGGCCTCTCGGGCTCGCTGCGCACCGGCATCGCCGCCGTGCCGGCCGGGGCCGCCGCCGCCGCCGTCCTGCTCGGCGACATGCCGGGCGTGACGGCCGGGACGGTCGACCGCCTGATCGAGGGGCTTGCGGCGCGTCCCACGGCGCTGGCCGTCGCGCCCGTGGTCGGCGGCCGGCGCGGCAATCCGATCCTGCTCGCGCGGCGATTGTTTCCGGCCGTCGCCGCGCTCGATGGCGACACCGGCGCGCGCCGGCTGCTCGATCTCGCCGGCGAGGACGTGGCCGAGGTCGCGATCGACGACGCGGCGGTCCTGACCGACGTCGATACACCGGAAGCGCTGAGCGCGCTTCGGATGGCGGGGTTCTAGACTTTACCGGCCGACCGGGATCGACGCCGTCGGTTCCACGGCCGACACCGGCTCGGCTGGACCAAAGATCAGCCCCACGACCAGGTCCTGGATGCCGCCCAGCACCGTGCGCACGAGGAAATGCGCGGTGCCGCCGACCGCGCCCTTGATCAGCGAAACGGCGTTGGTCGGCGTCAGCCAGCTCGTGACCTTGACTTTCGCGTTGATCGGGAAGGTCTGGCCTCCCTCGTCCATGACCACGCGGATCACCTGCTGGCGCTCGCGGGCCGAGAAGACGGACTGGAACTCGGCCGGCAGGGCGTCGGCGACTTCCTCGAGGCGCGAGATGCGGCCCGTGCCGCGGAAGCGGCCGTCGGTCACGACCACGCGGTCGCCCTCGTAGACGGAATACAGCCGGCCGGTGGTGACGTAGCCGACGACGAACGCGTCGCCGCGGAAAAGTTCCACCAGCGGATCGCCGATGCGAACGACCTGTCCCGGGCTCGGCACCTTCGGGCCGACGAGCCCGCCGGCGGCCGCCACGACGCGCCCGGCGTTGTAGGTCCTACGCATCTGCTCGAGGGTTCGGTCGAGCTCGGCGAGCGTCGTGGCGAGCCCGCGCTGCTCCTCCTCCAGCGCCGTGTGCTGCGCGACCAGCGTCGTGTGCTCGCGCTGCGCCTCGTAGAACTCGCGTTGGGCTTCGGCCTGGCGTGGCGCGGAGGCGAGGGCGCGTGACGCGGTCAGCGCCTGCTCGAACTCGCCCTTGGATTGCTGGATGCTCTTCAGTTCGGTTTGGAGAGCCTCCGCCTCGCTCGCCATCGGCGCGACGTCGCGCTGGGCCTCGTAGGCGTCGCGCTGGGCTTCCGAGAGGCGCTGGCTCGTGGTCAGGCCGCGGCGCGAGAGGTCGTTGAGGCGGGCAAGGTTGGCGCGGGCCTGGTCGGCGCGGCGGCTGGCGTCGGGCAGGGTCTGCCGGATGGTCTCGATGCGCGCCATGATCTGCACCTCGCGCGCGACGAGCTGGCCGCGCCGCGCGCCGATGTCGGCCGAGGCTTCGCTACCGGTCTGGCCGTCGAGCTTGCGCATCAGATCGGTCGCGCGGCGCAGACGCTCCGCGGCAGCCGGCACGAGCTGACGGTTGACCTCGAGTTGGGCCTTGATCTGGCCCTCCCGCGGCGTCATCTGCGCGCGGCGGGTCGTCATGTCGGCGATGGCCTCGACGAGCTCGCGCGAGGCGACGACTGCGAGAAGCGCACCGGGTTTCACGACGTCGCCCGGCTTCACATAGACCTCGGCGACCCGCGCGTTGAACTCGGACGAGATGACTGTCCGTTCCTTGGCGACCAGCCCGTCGGCATCAAGGAACACGAGCGGCCCGAGGATCTGGAACAGCAGGATGACCACGACGCCGGTCACGGCGGCGAGATAAAGCCGCCGGGCCATGCTCTTGCCGCCGGCACGAACCTGATTGACGAGGTTGTCCGGCCGGGTGCGCTTGCGGAGAGCCCTGATCATGGCCTTTGCGCGGACCGGCCACGCGCGTGAGAAATCGTTCCGCCGGACCTGTTAAGGGAGAATGTTTGCGCCTTCGTTACTTCCACCGGATCCACTCGTTGACCTTGGGCGGTGCGAAATTGTCCGACCGCGACGTTGAATAAATCCACTCACTCGTGAAGTAATAGATGCGCGCTGCGCGCATCAGATAAGACTGGAACGTGCCGTAGATGAAGACGTAAGGCAGATATTTCCAGTGCTCCCTGTTGCCGGTGGCGATGACGGCGCAGGCGAAGACGAAGAAGTCGAGCAGCAGCAGCATGACGGTCGAGATCGCCAGGATCGGGATGAACACGTCCTGCAACCACAGGAAGACGAAGACGAGATAGAACGGGAAGACGTAAGTGGCGAGCACCGTGAAGAAAAGGAACTCGAGCTGGTGGATCAGTTCCCGCCCGCTGAAATCGGCCCGGAACGGATTGAACAGGCGGCCGTATTTCCGGTAGCGCAGCCAGATCGAATCCCGCTCCCAGCGGAAGCGCTGGCGCAGCAGATTGAACAGCGCGTGCGGCACGTCGGTATAGGCCACCGCGCGGTGCGCGAAGGCGAGCTTGTAGCCGGCCTGACGCAGCCGCAGTGAGATGTCGAGGTCCTCGCCCGGCCCGGGGTCCATGCCGTTGACCCGGTTCCACGCCTCGCGGCGGAACGCGCCGAAGGCGCCCGAGATCATGGTCAGCTGGCCGAACAGGTCGAGCTGCGCCTTGCCGAGCGTCATGCCGGAGAGATATTCGATCGCCTGCAACGAGGTGAGAATGTTCTCCTCGCCGTTCTTCACGAGCACGCTGGCCGAAATGCCGGCCACGTCCGGATCGGCGAAGGGTTCGAGGATCGCGGCGATGGCGTGGCGCTCGAAGATGCAGTCGCAGTCGATGACGATCATGATGTCGCCGGTCGAGAGCCTCGCGGCGAGGTTGATCGCAGACGCCTTGCCACCGCGGACGTGGCATCCCGCGATGCGATCGACCAGACCCTCGTTCTGCAGGCGTTTCATGATCGCGTAGGTCTCGTCGGTCGAGCCGTCGGATACGCAGACGATCTCGAAGTCGTTGAAGCTCTGTTCTTTCAGCGAGCGCACGCCGCGCTCGATGGCATCGGCCTCGTTATGGCCGGCGATCAGGATCGACACCTTGCCGAGGCCGGGCGGAACGGTCGGAATACGGCCCGTCTGCCGGTCCTTGACGTACATCATCACGATGCCGGGGAAGCTCAGCGCGTAGCGCGGCACCTCGAAGACGAGCGCGAACCAGAACATGATCAGCGCGTCGCCCTTGGGAACTTCCCAGGCCCACGCGAGGATCTTCATATGAAGATCGAGATCGAACATCGCCGCCGGTCGGGCCTTCTGCCTCGGTCGCACTGCGCTGACGGTAGCGGTTAAGCGTTAACGGAGCGCCTTAGGCTTCACGCGAGCGATCGCGACAGAATTGATCAGGATTCGACCGGTCGGCGGACGCAGCGGATTGCGGCCATCCCGACTGCCGCCTACACAACACCGCCCGACGGACGGAACCGTCATCATCCTGTGCAAGCGCCCGACGATAGAGGCGCACGCAATTCTGGGAGCAACGCATGAGTAAAGCGGCCAACGACTTCTCGTCTCTCGTCTTCTTCGGCGACAGCCTGACGGACAACGGGAACCTCTTCGCGCTGACCGGCGGCACGCAGCCGCCGTCGCCGCCCTATTTCAACGGGCGGTTCTCGAACGGGCCGACCTATGCCGAGCTCGTGCCTGGCCTCACGGGTGCCACGGCGCTCAACTTTGCCTTCGGCGGCGCTGAGGCGCTGACCACGCCCGGCGATGCGCCGATCCAGCAGATCACCAATCTCAACGCGCAGATCGCCAATTATCTCGCATCGATCCCCACAGGCGCTGCGGACGGAACTGCGGCCGTGCTCAACATCGGCAACAACGATTACCTGCGCATTCCGCCGACGGCGACGCCGCTCGAAGTGGGCGCGACGATCCAGGGTGTGCTCGGCAGCATCGCGACGGCGGCGCAGCAACTGCTCGGCGCGGGGGTCGACAAGATCATCCTGTTCACGCTGCCGAGCGTGGCGGTGACGCCGCTCGGCGCGACGCTGCCGCCGGCCGCGGTCGCCTCGGCACAAGCCGTGATCGAGGCGCACAACGCCGGGCTCCGGACGATCGCCGACGGGCTCGCGGCTTCGGGCGTCAACGTCGAGATCGTCGACATCTTCCGCCTGGCCAACGAACTGGCGGCCGACCGGGAGACCTTCGGCTTCGAGACGACGACGGCGCGCCTGATCGACAATCTCGCCGATCCGGATGCCGATCCCGACAGCTTCGCCTTCTTCGACAGCATCCATCCGACGGCCGCAGCGCACAAGGTGCAGGCCGCCTTCGTCGAGGCGAGCCTCGAAGCCGACAGCGTGCGCCTGCTCGACGCCGGCAACGACACCGTTCACGGCGGTTTCCACGACGATCTGATCTTCACGGGCGCCGGCGCCGACCGGGTTCTGGCCGGATTCGGCAGCGATACGGTGTTCTCCGGCACCGGGAACGACATCGTCTTGGCCGGCTTCGGTGATGACCTGATCGCGGGCGGCGGCGGCGACGACACGATCTTCGGTGAACTCGGCAGCGACCTGCTCGCCGGAAACCTCGGCGACGACCTGCTGTTCGGTGGGCTCGGCGACGATGCGCTGATTGCCGGCGCCGGCAGCGACACGCTGTTCGGCGGGCTGGGTGACGACATCCTCGTCTTTAGCGAGGTGGCCGGTCCCGGCGCGGACAGCGTCTTCGACGGCGGTCTGGGGCGCGACACGCTACGGCTTTCGATCACCGCGCAGACCTATCAGTCGGCCGCATTCCAGGCGGAACTTGACCAGTTTCTCGACGGGTATCGGGCTTGGTCCGGCTTCGGCAGCCAGACGTTCGCGTCGCTCGATCTGCGGGTCTCCGACGTCGAGCGGCTGGAGCTTTCGGTCGAGGGTGAGACGGTGCTCACAGCCGGGCGCTCGGTCCGGATCGACAAGGATCTCGCAGCGCTGCTGCAGTCTGCCGATCTCTGGGGGCTCGTTTAAGCCAGTCGAAGGAGAAAGCTCGCTCGAGCCAGCTCTTTTCGACCAGATACGGCGCGACCCCTCTAGAGAAGGGTCGCGATCTCCTCTGCCGCAAACACGTGGTAGGTCACCTCGACGTTGGCAGCGAGGTGCTGCTCGAGTTCGCGCCGGATCTCGGGGATGGCGGTCTCGACGGCCTGTTTGCGCTCGTTCGAGATCAGCACGAGGAACGTCGTCGCGGCCTCGATGATCTCGACGTCCTTCTCGAACAGTTCGCGCAGTACCGACGCGTAGAGCGCCAGCGCGTCGTTGAACGCCTTCTGGCCAAGCTTCGCGAGCGCCGTGCCCTCGCCGTCGACCTTGATCAGCAACGCCGCGCAATCGTAGCCGAGCGTGGCATTGGCCGCCGTGAAGCGGCGCAGGCGATCGCGCAGCGATCCGGCGCCTTCCGCGCCGGCATCGCCATAGCCGCCGAGCGGCGGCGCGAAGGCCGTCTCGCGGCCGGCATCGGTCAACTCGTACTCGTGGAAGACGCGTGACTTCGCCTGAGCCGACGGGAACCCGGTCTCGCAGTCGAGGCACTTGAACCCGACCTCGGGCTCGCCCGTCGTATGGCCGCAGCCGTTGCAGATCACGAGTTGGCCCGGCTTGTCGTAATCGACCGAGAAATGCTCGAGGTGGTGCGTGCACTTCGGGCAGATCAGGTCGCGGCCCCTGCGGAAGTCGCGTTCCGGACCCTGAAAGCCGCAGCGCAGGTGATGGATGATCGGCTCCTCGGCGATGTCGGCCGAGCGGCATTTCGAGCATTCCTCGCGCACCAGCACCCGTGCCGAGGCGCAGGAGACGCAGCACTGCACCTTCTCGAAGAAGACGCGTTTCAGCAGCCCGACGCGCGACAGCGCCTCCGCCTCGGCGACGCAGCCCGCGATCGCGGTCTCGTCGCGGAACCGGATGATCTCGCGCGCGCCCGGGTCGCGCCGGGCCTCGAGCTTGCGATCGCGCACGGCGAGACGTGCGAGCAGCATCTGGCGGGTGTCGTGGGTGCGGAAATAGGTTTCGGGCAGTTGCCGCATCCGCGTCGTCAGCGGCTTCACCCGGTCGATCGCCTCCGCGATCCCGTGGCCGGACAGAGTCGCGATGGTGGCGTCCGCGCGAACGCCGTGCCGACCGGAGGCGGCGACGATCGGCACGACCGCGGCGGCCGCTGCCGACATCCAGGCCGAAATCGCCGCATCTGCGCCCTCGGCCGTGAGGATGACCGCGTCAGGAACTTCCCCGCGTTCGATCTGCACCACGCCCTGGGGTAGCAGATCGCGCGAGATGCCGGCCGGCAGCGCCAGCACCCTGGTCTTCGGCGCCTCGTAGACGGCAGGCAGGTTGAGAGCGGCGGGCGCCTCGACCTCGATGCCGATGCCGGTCGCGTCGGCGATCCGCTCCGGCCGCAGCGTGGCCGCCAGCATCTCGTCGGCCTGGAAGATCGACAGGCCGTAGTCGTTCGCCCTTTCGGGGTCGACGATGAGCAGGACGCGCGGGCTGCCCAGAGCCTCCGCCTTGATCAGCTTCAGGAACAGGGCCGTCGCGTTGGCGTCCTCGCGCGCCGAGACGAGGATGACGTCGAAGACGTGCTGCCGGGCCGAGGTGGCCGCATCCTGGACGCCGGCAAAGGCGCTGACCGAGGCGCCGCGGCGCATCAGCTCCAGGCACACGGGCGCCATGGCCGCCGCATCGCTTGCGACGACCATCACCCGCTCGACGGCGGATGACGCGCGTGTGAAGGCCCTGGTCTGCATTCCCCCGTCCGTCCGGCGCCAGTCTGGTGCTCTGCCGCCAGACGCCACATTTGGGTGAGCGAGAAGAACGGGGGGTAAATGGCGGCGCCCACAAACCGGCGGCATGGTGATCCGCCGACGATGCGCCGGTGCTTTTAACGAGGGTGGTTAAGTCTTGACCATCGCGCCTGGTTAACCGGAGGCGAACGGCGGAGGGGACCTTCGGGCGAATGTTCCGATGCCGCGACAAATTGCTGCGCCGGTTCGGGCACCGCGGCCGACCCATGGTGGCCGCCATGCGTTAGGGAAGGGGCAAGACCGTCGAGGGATGACGCGAATGGCTGACAAGGTGCTGATCTACGGAGGCGCGGGCGGGATCGGCGGCGCGACCGCACGGGCGCTCGCCGCGCGCGGCATCCCTCTCCATCTCGTTGGGCGTGACCGGGAACGGATCTCCGAGGCCGCGGAGGCGACCGGCAGCACCTTCAGCGTCGGCGACGTGCTGGCCGAGGGTGATCTGGAACGAGTGACCGCCGAGGCCGGTCCGCTTCGGGGGTTGGTTTATGCGGTCGGTACGATCAACCTTAAACCGCTGGGGCGGATGTCCGAGGCCGATTTCGTCCGTGATTTCAGACTTAACGCATCGGGCGCCGCGCTCGCCGTGCGGGCGGCGCTGCCGGCCCTGAAAGGGGCCGCGGAGACGGCATCCATCGTGCTGTTCTCGACGGTCGCGGTCGCGCAGGGCTTTTCCGCCCATGCGTCGGTCGCCATGGCGAAAGGCGCGGTGGAAGGATTGACGCTGGCACTGGCGGCGGAGCTCGCGCCGAGAATCCGGGTCAACGCCATCGCGCCGTCGCTGACGCGCACCGGGCTGGCCGCGCCGCTGACCGCCAACCCGCAGATGGCCGAGGCGATCGCGCAGATGCACGCGCTTCAGCGGCTGGGCGAACCCGACGACGTCGGCGCGCTGGCCGCGTTCCTGATATCGCCGGAAAGCGGCTGGATCACCGGCCAGATCATCGGTGTCGACGGCGGCCGGTCGACGCTGCGCACCAAGGGCTGACCGCCGTGCCCCGGATGCGGAAGAAGGCCGAACTGCCGACGAAGATCTGCGCGGCCTGTGGTCGACCCTTCGCATGGCGACGCAAGTGGGCGCGCGACTGGGAGACCGTGAAGTTCTGCTCCGACCGCTGCCGCGCGGCAGTGAAGAGCTCCGGTCGCGAGCCATGAAGACGCTCCGTCTGGTGCTCGGCGACCAGTTGACCCGGGACGTCGCAGCCCTGCGCGGGCTCGACCGGGCCACCGACGTGGTGCTCATGGTCGAGGTGCTCGAGGAGGCGACCTATGTCCGCCACCACAAGCAGAAGATCGTCTTCATCTTTGCTGCCATGCGGCATTTCGCGGCCGCGCTGCGCGACGAGGGAATCGTCGTCGACTACGTGCGGCTGGACGACGCGGACAACAGCGGCTCGTTCGGCGGCGAACTGGAGCGAGCGATCCAGCGCCACGCGCCCGATGCCGTGGTGACGACGGCGCCCGGCGAATGGCGCGTCGCCGAGATGATGCGCGACTGGCGCGAGCGGATGGACGTTCCGGTTCATGTCCGGGAGGACGACCGCTTTCTCTGCTCGCCGGCCGCGTTCGCCGCCTGGGCCGGCGAACGCCGCGGCTACCGGATGGAGTTCTTCTATCGCGAAATGCGTCGGTCCACCGGCCTGCTGATGGACGGCGAGGCGCCGGAGGGCGGACAGTGGAACTTCGATCGCGAGAACCGGAAGCCCTGGCCTGCCGGGAAGCCGGCGCCCGAGCGTCTGCGGTTTCCGGCCGACGCGATCACCCGCGAGGTGATGGCGCTCGTCGAAGCCCGTTTCGGCGAGCATTTCGGCACGCTCGACGGATTCGGCTGGGCGGTGACGCGCGCCGATGCGCTGACGGCCCTCGATCACTTCGTCGATGACTGTCTCGGCGAGTTCGGCGACTACCAGGACGCCATGAAAGACGGCGCCGATTTCCTGTTTCACGCCACCCTGTCGCCCTACATCAACGCGGGTCTGCTGACGCCGCGCGAAGTGTGCGACCGCGCCGTCGCGGCGTGCCGCCAGGGTCGGGCGCCGCTGGCGGCAACGGAGGGGTTCATTCGCCAGATCATCGGCTGGCGGGAGTACGTCCGCGGTATCTACTGGCTGCTGATGCCCGATTACGCGGCGACGAACGCACTGCAAGCGGAGCGGCCGCTCCCCGCCTTCTACTGGACGGGCGACACCGACATGAACTGCCTGCGGTCGTGCATCGACGTCACCCGGCGGCAGGCCTATGCCCATCACATCCAGCGGCTGATGGTGACCGGCAACTTCGCGCTTCTTGCGGGCATACGCCCGGTGGAGGTCGAGGAATGGTACCTCGTGGTCTATGCCGACGCCTACGAATGGGTGGAACTGCCCAACGTCCACGGCATGATCCTGTTCGCGGACGGCGGCATTCTCGGCTCGAAGCCCTATGCCGCTTCGGGAGCCTATATCGATCGCATGTCGGATTACTGCCGCGGCTGCCGCTACGATCCCCGGCAGAAGCTCGGCCCCGATGCCTGTCCGTTCAACTACCTCTACTGGAACTTCCTGATCGACAACGAGAAGCGTCTTTCGGGCAATCCGCGCATGGCGATGCCCTACCGGACGCTCGCGCGGATGGACGAGGCCCGACGCAAGGCCATCGCGGCGGAGGCGAGCGCCTTCCTCGACTCCCTGCCGCCCTGGCGCGCGCCGCAGTCTCAGAACGACCAGTCGTTGGCAAGGGTTACGTAGGGACCACTGCCCTTGCGGGGCGTGGCCGCGTAGCCGACCGCCGCCCGCAAAGCCAGCCCGCGAAAGACGTCCAGCTCCGCTGTCGCCCCGACGTGCACCTCGCCGGATGCACTGGTGCCGAGCCCGCGGACCTCGGCGCCCAGCGCATAGCTTCCGAAGCGCCGCGTCGCCCGTGCTTCGGCGGTCCACGAATTGTAGGCGACGCCATAGGCGCCGTAGGTGGAGATCGACCAGCCATGGCCCATGTCGGCGTAAGCGCCCGCCTCGAAGCGCAAACCGAACCGCGAGCCCTGCATCTGGTTGTCCCGGTCGACCCTGAATAGGTAATCGGTCTGGCTCGATCCTCCGGCCGCGGCCCAGACCGACACACCCGTCGTGACCCACTGGCCCCCGATCAGGCCGCCACCGAAAGCGCCCGAACCCGCGGCACGGGCGCGGCTCTCGCGGCGTGGACGATAGGTGTAGAAGCTGCCGCCGCCGACCGCATGCAGGAACACGGCGTTGCTGTGAAAATCGCCGGCGATGGTGCGGGCGAAGCCATGGTAGACCGTCGTCCAGCGCGGCGTCGTGCGGAATCCGGCGGCCACCCGCTGCCAGGGTGCATCGGACGCTTCGGCATCCCCGACCTGCGAAGCGAAAAAAGCAGCCGCCGCCCGTGCCAGCCGCCGCGGCGTCCGGGTCGACCGTCTCTCATCCGAACCGCCCCCGATTCGCCCCACGCGCACACTAAAGGGTTGTATACCCGTAAAACACGTTCTGGAAGGACGAGCTTGCCGGGTATCGGCGGACGCTCTCGCCCGCTTCCGCCCCTTTACCCGCCCGTCTCCGCAGTTCCGCAAGGTTAACGGGCAATAACGGTTGTTGACAACCGGATTGTTCTCGATCGAACGCGTTCCATCTCGTCGGGGGATTTGCAGCAGCCCCACCATCCGGTACGACAAGGCCGCCGGCCGTACTGCCGGCCGATTGCACCCGGGACATCGTGTCGAAGTCGCTGCGAACGACCGACCTGCTGGAAGGTCTGAAGTCGGTGCCGTCGGTGCGGATCGGGGTCCATGAGATCGTCGAGGCGTTGAGCGGGCGCGCCTTCGCGC
>CAZVMY010000050.1:7558-11093 GCA_964628955.1 uncultured Methylocystis sp. | reverse complement strand
CGCCTGGTCGGACTGCGAGGCCAGGCCCAGCGCCGTGACGGCGAGCTGCTGGCGGGTCTGGAGAGCCGTCAGGTTGGCGCCTTCCTCGTTGATGTCGGCGACCGTCAGCAAGTCGGAGCTGTCGTTCAGGTTCTTCACCAGGAACTCGGTGTAGTCCTGCCGGTTCGTCAGGATGTTGAGGTTGGTCGTCAGCGACGTCTGGTAGCCCGTGACCGTGGACTGCGCGGCGCGGACCTTGGTCAGCGCGTTGTTCAGTTCGCGGTCGCTCTGGAAGTTGCGGGCGGCGTCGCCCACCTGAGCTGCGACGACGTCGGTGATGAAGCCGAGCGCGGCCGAGTCGATGCGCCGGCCCTGCTGGGTCAGCGAGGTCGTGCCGTCTTCGTTGAAGCCGACGCGGAGGTTGTCGCCCTGGAGCAGGTTGGTGCCGTTGAAGCCGGCATCGAGCGCCGAGTTGCGGATCTGGTTCAGGACTTCACGGAAGCTTTCCGCCGCCGAGGCGCGGGTTGCCTGGTTGGTGTTGCCGCCGAGGATGGTGACCGTCTGCGTCGCGGTGGACGAGGCGGAAACCGTCGGGTTGGCACCGACAGCACCCGTGAACGAGAAGGCCGTCAGGGTGTTGTTGAGCGCGGCACCGGTACCGGCACCTGTGTTGACCACGAACTGCAGGGCGTAGGTGTTGCCCGAGGCGTCGTTGCCCTGGATGTTGTTCTCGACGACGATGTTGCCGGCGTCGTTCAGATAGGCCGTCACGCGGGCGGCCTGGCCGGCGACGTTCAGCGTCGAGGTCGCCGTGACGTTGATGTTGTCGAGCAGGTTCTGCACGGTCGTACCGGCGGCGATGGCGCCGAGGTTGGCGTTGCCGACGGTGGCCGTGAAGCCGGTCGAGGAGATCGTCACCAGGTTGACCTGGATCGTGTCGCCGACCTGCAGGCGGTTGCCCGAGGTGCCGGCGGCAGCTTCCGCGAGGAGCTGCGAGGCGCTGGCCGCGCCGGTGACCGGATCGCGGAACTGGAAGGTCGAGACCGCCCTGCCCTGCGTGCCTGCAGTGTTGAGGGCGCCGCGGATGGTGCCTTCGATCTGGGCCAGCGAGGTCTTGATGCTGTCGTAGGCCTTGTTGGCCTGGCTGATGACGTTGATGCCGAGGCCGATGCCGTCCTGGATGGCGGAGAGGCCCGAGGCGCGACGCGAGAAGCTGTCGGCGAGGAAGAAGTTCAGCGCGTTGTCGAGAGGGGAGTTGACCTTCTTGCCGGTGGCCAGACGCTCGTTGGTCTGGTCGATCTGGCGCGAGATCGTGTTGAGCGAGTCGAGGCCGGTCTTCAGGCCCGGAGTCAGAGTGATGTTGAATGCCATTTGAGAACCCTCCTGGTTCAGTCGAACCCCGCATTCGGCGAGGCTTTCGTCGCCCGATCCGTCCTGGATCCGGCTTCACGGGAGGGAAGGTGGCGGGGTGCTCCTAAACGGGTCTTAAGAGGTGTGGTAAACGCCGGTTAGGCTTACCGGCCGGCGAAAAAGGATCGTTAACGAGAGGATAACCGGCAGGCACGCCGCGCCTCACCTCTCCCCCTCGCTGCGCTCGGACCCTGCCCGTGAAGGGGAGAGATGCAAAAAAAAGCGGGGCGCCCTGAAGCGCCCCGCAAGGTGGCCTTTGCCCGATGACGGACGCCGGCGGTGCTTCGTGTGGCCGGCCGGGGAGGGGGCCTCCGCAGGCTGGCCTGAATGACGGGATCAGAACAGCCGCAGGATCGCCTGATCGGACTGGTTGGCGAGGGCGAGGGCCTGGACCGCGAGCTGCTGCCGCGTCTGGAGGGCGGCGAGGTTGGCGCCTTCCTCGTTGATGTCGGCGAGCGTCAGGTCGTCGGAGCCCTGGTTGAGCAGCCGGACGGCGTTGCGCGTGAAGTCCTGACGGTTCTGCAGGATGTTGAAGTTGCTGCCGTAGGTCGTGGCAAAGCCCTGCACCTGCGTCAGCGCCGAGGAGACCTTGGTCAGCGCCCGGCGGATTTCGGCGTCGCTCTGGAAGTTGTAGAGCGCGTCGCCGACGAAGCTCGCGGTCACGTCGACCGTGAAGCCGAGGAACGATGCGTCGATGCGGCGGCCCTGCGTGATCAGCGAGGTCGTGTCGTCCTCGTTGAACGAGGTGCGCAGGAAGTCGCCCTGCAGCAGGTTGGTGCCGTTGTAGCCGGCGTCGAGCGCCGTGTTCCTGATCTGGTTCAGCACCTCGCGGAAGCTGGCGGCGGCGGAGTTGCGCGTCTGCTGCGCCGTGGTGCCGCCGGCGATGATGACCGCCTGCGTCGCCGTGCTCGACGGCGTCACGACCGGGCTGGCGCCGACCGCGCCGGTGAAGGCGAAGATGTCGAGCGCGTTGTTGTAGACGGCGGCGCCGTTGGTGTTGACCGTGAAGCGCAGCGCGTAGGTCGTGCTGGTCGTCGCCGCGCCCTGGACGTTGTTTTCGACGATGATGTTGCCGGCGTCGTTGAGATACGCGCTGACGCGCGGCGCCTGGCCGGTGACGTTCAGCGTCGAGGTGCCGGTCGGAATGTTCACGGCGTCGAGCAGCGACTGGACGGTCGTGCCGGCGTTGATGTTCAGGATGATGCCGGTGCCGAGCGTGGTGCCGATGGCCGACGTCGAGGTGATGCCGACGAGTTCGATCGTGAGCTGGTCACCGATCTGGAAACGGTTCTGGGTGTTGATGCCGGCCGGATCGGCGAGCAGGACGCTGGCGGCGGTGGCGTTGGTGACCGGGTTGTTCGCGTTGTCGCGGAAGTTGAAGGTCGTGGTCACCTTCGACGCGGTGCCGGCGCTGTTCAGGGCCGAGCGCAGCGCGCCCTGGATCTGCTGCAGGGACGAGGTGATCGACTCGAAGGCTTTCGTCGCCTGCTGGATGACGTTGATGCCGAGGCCGATGTTGTCCTGGACGATCGAGAGCGCACGACCGCGCGAGGCGAGGCTGTCGGCGGTGTAGAAGTTGAGGGGGTTGTCGAGGGCGGTGTTGACCTTCTTGCCGGTGGCGAGCCGGTTGTTGGTGAGGTCGATGCTGCCCTGGAGATCGGTGAGCGAATAGAGCGAGTTTCTGAGCCCGCGGCTCAGGAAGATGTTGTTCGTCATCGGTGCACCTTCTGGTTTTGGTCGGCAATTCTTGCCGCCCCAGCCTTCGTGGCCGGTCAGAGGGGAACCTAGTCCGTTAATCTTACTACGAGGTAAACGTTTACCAGGAAATTTGGATTTTCGTTAGTCATCTTATGGTAACCAATTCGCTGACCCGAATGGCTAACGAATACTGAAGATCGCATGAGGGCCGAAAAGGCACGGCTCCCGCCGAGGGCCGGCTTCGGGTCCTGGTCTGAGAACGTCGGCTGGTACGCACCTCATCCTGAGGTGCGAGGCGAGGCCGAGCCTCGAAGGATGACTCCGACCCGCGCTGGCACCCGTGCGAGCATCCTTCGAGGCGGGGGCGGGGGGGGCCCCCCCCCCCCCGGGGGGTGGGGGGGGGGGGGTGGGGAATGGTGGGGGGGGGGGGGGGGGGGCGGGCGTCGGG
>CAZVMY010000050.1:3795-7548 GCA_964628955.1 uncultured Methylocystis sp. | reverse complement strand
CCGGCCCGCGCTGGCGCCCGTGCGAGCATCCTTCGAGGCTCGCTCGCTGCGCTCGCTCGCACCTCAGGATTAGGGTGGAGGGTGTTTGGGAAAGGACCTGCGGGTCGGTCGGGAGCCTGACTTCGTGGCGTCAGGCGACGCGTTCGACGCGCTCTTCCACGCTGCCGGGCTCACCCAGGTCGAGATCGACGTCGCGTTCGGCGCGGGCGTAGGCGCGCAGCCGGAGCAGGGCCTCGTCGGGGAACTGGTGCAGCACCCGGCCGCTGTCGCTGTCGACGGTGCTGTAGACGGGCTCCTTCGTCGCGTCGTCGTAAATCACCCTGCGCTCGGTTTCGCGCTTCAGCTGCTGGGCGATCGCGGCACCGATCTGGGCCTGCAGCGGCCCCGAACGGTCCTGCGTCGTCACCACCACGCCTTCGCTCTCCGAGATCGCCGCGACGGCGCTCGAAGCCGGAAGCTCGGTCTGGACTGCTTCCCGGACCGGCGCGACATCGAGGCGCGCGGGGGCCACCGCGGCTGAAAGCGTGCTCCGGATCGTCAACCCGGTATCCATGATGGTCCTCGCCTTGCGATCGCGACACCCGTCGCCTCGACATGGGAGGTTGCCTTCGGGCGATTTCATTTGAGTGGAAACAATCGCTCAAATTTTATCGATCGGCCCGACTCCGACGTGATCGGAACTTTGGCGTGAATCCTTCGTCAATCGCTGCGCAACGCGCACCGGCACTTACATCGTGCGCGAGACCGCGAGCGGCACGGCGGTCCGGGCATAAGCCGACGAAGCGGCGCCCGACGCATCATAGCCGGCCGGGCTGCGGCCTCGGCCGACATCGGCCGCCAGCTCCCGCATCAGCCCTTCGGAGACGCTGCGCGCCGTCGCGAGGACGGCCATGTTGAGGGCCAGCACGTCGGAGAAGGCATCGTGACGCTGCCGCAGCAGCGCGACGCCCTCGGGCGCAAACCGGCCGAGCGCGATCGCGTTGGTCTTCAGCGCCTGAAGCGCCAGGCCGTAGTCGCGGCTGGCCTCGACCTTGCGGCTCTCGAGCGCCAGGGCGGACTGGACCTGGCCGGCCTTGAGATGCGCGGTCTCCTCCATGATGACGGGCTGGAGCCGATCGAGCGCGGCGAGCGCCACCTCGACCAGCCGGCCGGCCTCGATGGCGTTGACCACGCGCGGCATGGCCTCGCGCAGCGATGGTTCCTGTCGTTCCTGTCTCATCTTCGTCCCTCAAGTCATGGCGGATCAGCGCGGGCCGGTGGTCGCGCCTTCCTGGATACGGAGAATTTCGCGATAGACCTGCGGCGCGATGCCGAACGTGCTCGTCCTGCTCAGCCCCTTCGCGTATTCCTCGACGAGGAAGCCGCGCCAGGCGCCGCCGCCGACGTTGCCCGTTCCCAGTGGGCCGTCTTCGCCCAGACCCTGGAAGAGCGTTTCGAGCGTGCTCTGGAGGAAGGTGCTCTCGAAGCTTTGGGCGGTCGCGCGGGCCTTGCCGTGGAGCGACCCGGCGGGAGCCTGGGCGGCTGCGGCATAGGCCGCGGCGGCGCCCTTGCTGGAGAGGAGGGAGGCTGCGGCGCCCATCACATCACCTCGATGTCGGCCTGGAGGGCGCCGGCGGCCTTGATCGCCTGCAGGATGGCGATCAGATCGCGCGGGCCGATGCCCAGGGCATTCAGACCATTGACCAGTTCGTTCAGGGTCACCCCTTCCTTGACGATGGCGAGACGCGCGCCGTCGTTGGTGTCGACCCGGAGCCCGGTCCGCGGCACCACCGTGGTCTGGCCCTCGGAGAACGGCGCCGGCTGCGAGACCTGCGGCTGTTCGGTGATGGTCACCGTCAGGTTGCCCTGCGCCACGGCAACCGTCGAGACGCGGACGTCCTTGCCCATGACGATGATGCCCGAGCGCTCGTCGACGACGATCCGGGCCCGCTGGTCCGGTTCGACGCGCAGCTGCTCGACCTCGGTCAGGAGCTGGATGATGTTGCCCTTGTAGTTCTTCGGGATCTGGATCGAGACCGTCGACGGGTCGGTCGGCTCAGCCGTATCGTTGCCGAGAAAATCGTTGATCGCGGCGGCGATGCGGCGCGCCGTGGTGAAGTCGGGGTTGCGCAGCGCCAGCCGTAGACCGCGCTGCTTCGCGAGGTCGAAGACGATCTCGCGCTCGATCAGGGCGCCGTTCGAGATCCTGCCGACGGTCGGCACGCCGCGCGTGATCGAGGCCGCCTCGCCTTGGGCCGAGAAGCCGGCGATCGCGATCGAGCCCTGCGCCACCGCGTAGACCTCGCCGTCGGCGCCCAGCAGAGGCGTGACGAGCAGCGTACCGCCCTGCAGCGACTTGGCGTCGCCGAGTGCCGAGACGGTCACGTCGGCACGCGTGCCCTGGGTGGCGAACGGCGGCAGGTTCGACGTCACCATGACCGCGGCGACGTTGGCGGTACGCAGGTTCGCGCCGCGCGTGTTGACGCCGAGCCGCTCGAGCATCGCGGTCAGCGACTGGCGGGTGAAGGGCGCGTTGTTCAGCGTGTCGCCGGTGCCGTTGAGGCCCACGACGAGGCCGTAGCCGACGAGCTGGTTCTCGCGGACGCCCTCGACGGAGGCCAGATCCTTGATGCGCGACAACGCCTGCGCCGGCTGCGTGGAGAGCCAGGCGGCGACGATGGCGCCGAGCAGGAGCGCGAGGCGGAGGAACTGCGCGGGCTTCAGCATGAGATGGACCTTCGGCTGCGGCGCGATTGATGCGAATAGCACCCAGCGAGAATCGTGCCGCTTACCGTCGGCGCTGCAATCCTTTGTATTGTCGAAGGAATTCGTTAGCCATGCAGGGCGGTTCGCGCGCTTTGGCGGCGGCTCCCGGCAAAAATGGCCGGGGGCTTTACGGTGCCTTAACCATACCCGGCGAACTTTGCCGTGGACTGCAAGGGATCGGGTCTGGCATGCGCGTTCAACACGGGGCTTTCGCCCAGGCGGTCGTCGGCAATTCGATGGCCCAGCGCAGCCAGCGTGCGAGCGGCCGCTTTTCGTTGGACACCGGACAATCCGCCGGGCGGGCGGCTGCCGCGCAGGCTCCTATACCGGCGGCCGCCCTCGAAGGTCTGATCGCGCTCCAGGCGGTCGGCGACACGCTCGAGCGCCGGCGGCGCGCCGTGAAACGCGGTGGCGATCTCCTCGACCTGCTCGACCAGCTGAAGGTCGCGGTGCTCGAAGGGCGGGTCCCGGTGGCGACGCTCGGCCGCATCGCCGAACAGCTCAAGGGCCGGCGTGAACTGGCGGGTGATTCTCGGCTCGACGACATTCTCGCTCATATCGAGCTGCGCGCAGCCGTGGAACTGGCCAAACTCGGGCGTTCCTGAGCCGTTTCACGCGTCGTTTTCTCGCGACCGCAGGTCAAATCGTCCCGTCTCCCCTTTTCCGGGGGGCTCCGGGGGCAATCGCGATTGTATCCCCGGCGAACCGGCGCTATAGCACCGCCATGTTACGGCATGCCGGAGATCGCGAGATGTCCAAGAGTGTGGCAATACTTCTCGACGGCTACCGGCCGTCGGAAGACGAACCATTCATGAACGAACGCCAGAGACAGTATTTTCGGCGTAAGCTGGTTGAATGGAAGGAAGACATTCTTCGCGAGGCTTCCGAAACTCTCACCACGATGCAGAGCGAGAGCGACAACCACCCTGACATCACGGACCGCGCCTCGTCGGAAACCGATCGGGCGATCGAATTAAGGGCGCGCGACAGGCAGCGCAAGCTCATCTC
>CAZVMY010000050.1:0-3785 GCA_964628955.1 uncultured Methylocystis sp. | reverse complement strand
CGAGGGCGGCCACCAGGGCCACGGCCGATCGCGACGCTGTCGCTGGAAGCGCAGGAGCGGCACGAACGCCGGGAGCGGATCTACCGCGACGATTGACCGAAAGCCGTTCCGACCGCCGGTCATCAAGCGAGGAAGGCCCCGGTGGATGGACACCGGGGCCTCTCGCGGGGCGGCAGTGGGGAGCGGCCGTGACCCCGCGCGTCGCCGGTCGCTCGCGGGGAAGCCGCGACCGGTGACGTCCGCAGCGTCCGGGCGAGCCCGGACGAATGTCTGGAAGCCTCAGAAGGGCAGCAGGATGTCCATGACCTGCTGGCCGTAGCGCGGCTGCTGTACGTCGGTGATCTGGCCGCGGCCGCCGTAGGCGATCCGGGCCTGCGCGATTTTGGTCGAGTCGATCAGGTTGTCGGCCTCGATGTCCTCCGGCCGGACGACGCCGGCGACGATCAGTTCGCGCACCTCGAAGTTGACGCGCACCTCCTGCTTGCCCTCGATGACGAGGTTGCCGTTCGGCAGGACCTGCGTGACGACGGCGGCGATACTCGTCGTCAGCTGTTCCTGACGCCGGACCGATCCCTCGCCCCGGCTCGACGAGTTCGACTGGGCGTCGAACAGGCCCGAGCCGCCGGCGCCAGTGGCGCCCGAGGAGGGATAGCCCAGCCAGCGTTCGACGACGCGGCTGACGCCGCGCGAGACCGTGTTGCCGACGCTGCCGGTCAGCTCCGCGTCCTCGGCGTTCTCGCGCTTGCGTTCGGTCTGATTGTTGATGTTGGCCCGGTCGGTGAAGTTGACCCGGACCGTCAGGATGTCGCCGACCACCATGGCGCGCTGGTCCTTGAAGAAAGCCCGCGAGCCAGTCCGCCAGAGCGAGTTGCCGGTGTAGACGGTCGATTTCGGCGCAGGCATCGGCATCTGCACCGGCTTGTAGCCGGGCTGCGCCACGGGGTTCTCGATCGCCGAAAGCGTCGGTGCCTGGCCGACCTGGGAGAGGCGGTCCGCGACGCCGCAGGCGCCCACGGCGGACAGGAGCGCCACGGCGGCCACGCCACGGAGGAGGCGGGCAACCACCCGCCGGGTCGTCGTTCGGTTCGGAAGGTTACGCATCGATCTGGTCCGATCCTTTGGGACGTTTGACGGAGTTATTGCGTCGTCAGCCGGGTCCTGGCCGGGAGAGCCGGCCCGACCGAGACGCGGCCGGGGCCGATGACGACCGCATCGAGGACTCGCTTGGATTGCAGGTTCTGCACTTGGACGATCTCGCCCTGGCTGCCGGACTGCAGCGCCTTGGCTCGGAGCGTCAGCTTCAATCCGGGCTGTTCCAGCACCATCGTGACGGCGGTGTTGCGTTCGACCAGTTCCGGCTTCGCGACGTCGCCGTCTCGCAGCACCTGTCCGCGCGGCAGCGGACGCCGGGCCGCGAGGCCGACGAGCTGATCGGGATCGCCGACGTCGGCGCCGATCTCGCCGCGCCGGCGGCGTTCCATCGTGATGTCGGACGAGTTGACGACGTCACCCTTCAGAACCGCGCGGACGAGCACGGGCACGCGGATCCATTCCGAGATGCCGCCCGAGACCTTCCAGTTCGCCTGCTGCGCCACGACGCTGCCTTCGACCGACAGAGTGGCCTCGAAGCGCCCGCTCGACGGATCATAGGTCAGCCGGGTGACGCTCACGGGCGCCTGCCGATCGGACTCCACGATGAACTCCGTGGTGCCGACGGTCAGCTCGATCTCTGTGTCGCGGGCTGTTCCGCGCTCTGCCTGGAGCGCGGCGGTCACCGCCCGTGCGATCTCGTCGATCTTCACGATGCGCCCGGAGCGCCGGACGGTCACCGTGGTGAGCGCCTGCATGTCGAGGGACGCGATGCCGTGATCGCGCGCCGCTTCCGCGATCCGCTCGGCGCGGATCGTGCCGCTCTCTCCCGGCACGGGCGCGCGAAAGATGATGCGCGACGCAGCATCGCCGGCGCCGTCGACGAGGTCGCCGAGGCGGACGGTGTCGCCTTCGACGGTGACGAGTGCCTTGAGCCGCGGGGTCTGCTGCGCGACGGCGGGAAAGGCCGTCGCCGCGAGCAGGACCGCTGCGAGAACCGCGAGGCGGCGGGGAAGGCGGTAAGGGTCCGGCATCGCTCGCTCCTCAGCCGCGGAAGATCTGGCCGGTGGCGCTCAGCATCTGATCGGCCGCCGTGATCACCTTGGAGTTCAGCTCGTAGGCACGCTGCGCGGCGATCAGCGAGGAGATCTCGGTCACTGCGTTGACGTTGGAATCTTCCAGATGCGCCTGCAGGAGCGAGCCGAAGCCTTCGGACAGCGGGTTGCCGGTGATCGGCGGACCGGAGCCGGCCGTCTCGATGAACAGGTTGTCCCCGATCGACTCGAGCCCCGTCTTGTTGATGAAGCGGGCGAGCTGGATCTGTCCGAGCGCCTGGGGCGCCGTCTGGCCGGGCAGGAGCGCCGTCACGGCGCCCTGCTGGTTCACCGTGACGCTGATCGCGTCCTGCTGGACGGTGATGTTCGGATCGACGAGGTAGCCTTCCGACGTCGTCAGCCGTCCTTGTGAGTCCAGCTCGAACGAGCCGTCACGGGTATAGGCCGTCCGCCCGTCCGGCAGCGCGACGCGGAAATAGCCCTCGCCACGGATGGCGACGTCGTAGGGTTTCTCGGTCGGCGAGACGTTGCCTTGCGACATGACGCGCGGCGTCGAGACCGTCTTGACGCCCGACCCGACGGACATTCCGGCCGGAAGCTGGGTGTTCTGCTCGGAGGTCGCCGTCCCGGCGCGCCGGAAGTTCTCGTAGAGCAGGTCCTGGAAGTTCACGCGCTGCCGCTTGAAGCCGGTCGTGCGCATGTTGGCAACGTTGTTGGAGATCACCTGGACGTTCAGTTCCTGGGCGAGCATCCCGGTCGCGGCGGTGTGGAGAGCGCGCATCTTTGGCGGTCCTTATGCGGTGGGGCTTGATCAGGTGTTGGTGTCGGAGAGCCGCGAGATCGCCGTGCGGCGCAGCTCGTCGGTCTTCTGAAGCATGGTGGCGATGTTGGTGTAGGCACGGGTGATCTCCATGAGGCGGGAGATCTCCAGCACGGGCTTGACGTTCGACTTCTCGATCGAGCCGCTTTCGAGCCGGTAGTTCCGCGGCTCGGCGTTGCGCAGCGGCTGCGCCGTCGAGAACAGGTTCTGGCCCTCGTTGCGCAACAGTTGCGGGTTCGGCACGTTGGCGAGCCGCAGCCGGCCGCGTGGGCCCTGGCTCGTCGTGACGAGGCCGTCGCCGGCGATCCGCAGATCGGTCTCGTTCTGATTGACGGTGAGCGGGCCCTGATCGGTCAGCATCCGGTGGCCGTCGCTGTTCACGACCTCGCCCCGGGTGTTGACGCCGAGCGAGCCGTTGCGCGAGTAGCGCTGGCCCCGGCCGTTGGCCGCCTGCACGATGAACACGGCGTCGCCCTGGATCGCGACGTCGAGCGGATTGCCGGTTCGCTCCAGCGTGCCTTGACCGAAGCCGAGCGAGGTGCCGGCGTCGATGACGTAGGACAGGCGCTGATCCGGGCGCTTGAACTGGTCGGCCCGGGCAACGGGCATCAGATACTCTTGAAACACGGTCGAGCGGCGCTTGAAGCCGTTCGTGTCGGCGATGGCCTCGACCCGGCCCTTGTGGGCGACCACCTTCACCGGCGTACCAGGGGGCAGCGGGCGCCGCGCAATTTCGACGGCCAGCGCGGCGGTCAGCGACTTCTCGATTTCGCGCTTGAGAAACCTGGCGCCGAACGTGGCCGAATAGCCCCGCTCGACCA
>CAZVMY010000049.1:4530-11105 GCA_964628955.1 uncultured Methylocystis sp. | reverse complement strand
TTGCCCTCCGAGCAGCCCAGAACTATCGTGAAGAGGAAGATCCCACGGAGATCGTCGTGACGACGCTGAAGCTGACCGCCATCGGCACGTCGATCGGCGTGGTGATCCCGCAGGAGATGCTGGAGCGCCTAAACGTCACGAACGGCGACACCCTCCATGCGGTCGAGACGGCGGATGGTGGGTACCTCCTGACACCCTATGATCCGGCCTTCGCCGACAAGCTGGAAAAGGCGGAGGGCATCATGCGCCGATACCGCAACACGCTGCGCATTCTCGCGGAGTGACATCCTGGGTGTGGATCGACGTTGCGCTCGTGCGCGCGATCCATGAACGTCTGCTCGTCCAGCACGGCGGCGCGCGCGGCCTGCGCGATGCCGGATTGCTTTCCTCGGCAGTGGCGCGACCACAACAGATGGCGGCCTACGACGGCGGCGCAGACGTGCTCTCTCTCGCCGCAGCGCTCACGACCGCGTTGGTGCGGCATCATCCTTTCATCGACGGCAACAAGCGAACCGGCTTCGTCGCCGGCGTGCTGTTTCTGGAACTGAACGGAGGAACGTTCTCGGCGCCCGAGGACGCGGCAGCGGCGGCGGTAATGGGATTGGCTGACGGGACGTTGGATGAGCAGGCGTATGCGGGGTTTCTGAGGGAGCATGCCGGGAGAGAATGAGGGCCCGATGTTGGAACCATAGTATCCTGTCACCGCAATTCCGGAGAAGATAATCGGGCGGAGGTGACGGGGCCGCCACTGCTGGCAGAACAGGAATGCCGCAATCGGTATTATGTCATCGCAACCCCCGCGCGTTGTAGGCGAAGCTCGTCACATGGTCGGGGATCGCGATCAGACGGCCCCCAGAGCCGGGTAGAATAATCTAATTCGTATCATGTCACCGTAATTCCACCGTAATTCCGGCGACTCTTTCAATCGCGGTCGAATGTCGCTATATTGGTGTGACTGACTTCGGATCGGGGCCCAATCCCGGTTTTGAGGTTGTTCCGGAGCCGGGACCGTTGGCGCGGTTTCGGCTCCACTGAGTCTTGGCTCCCCGACCAGGATTCGGACCTGGACCTCCTCCGTCGTAAGCAGGGCGTCCTACCGTTAGACTACCGGGGAAATTTAGCGCCGATTGCAGGGCGGTTGCCGTTCACCTCGTGGGGATCGTGGCAGCCGCCCTTCCTTTTTCCGGGCCCCTGCGCCGTCGGCTTGCCGACGCGGGGCTCAAACTCTCCTGAGCATTGAAAACTCCAACGGGCCGAACGCCCTTGATTCTGTTTATGGCCCCGCGCCCCGAATCCGTCAAGTCGTATTCGCTCCATTCGCAGATTGGCGAATGATAGCGTAATATTTGTGTTCGTCCGCGATATGCGCTAGACCATCTCTCGACAGCTGGGAGATTCATCATGTCCAAGGCGCGCAGCCCATCCTACCCGTCGGTGAGCCTCAAGGAGGCCGTCGAGCGGGCGACCATGATCTGGAAGAAGGACTACCAGAACCCCATCCCTCGGCGCGTGGCTGCCGAGCATATGGGCTATCAGAGTTTGAACGGAAAATCGCTCGGCGTGCTATCGGCTTTGCTGAAGTTCGGCCTTTTGGAGGGTCGCGGCGACGAGACACGCATTAGCGATCTAGCACTTCAAATAATCGCCCATCCCAGCGGGAGCCCAGAGCGTACTGCGGCGCTGAAGGAGGCATCTGCTCTCCCGGAGCTATTTGCAGAAATTGATGGGCGCTTCAACGAGGGGAAAGCAAGCGATCAAGCCATCCGCTCCTATCTCCTAACTCAACGCTTCATCCCCGCTGGTGCTGAGGCTGCCATCCGAGCCTACCGCGAAACGAAACAATTTGTGTCGGCTGAGTCCGGGGCGTATGCTGGCGAACGGCCGCCTGAGGAGAGCCCTACGATGCAAGAACACAAGCCGGCCAGCGCGCCACCCCGTCAGGGCATAGCCCAGATGTTCGCGCCACCGCGCGAGGAAGTGCTCAACCCTGAGCCCGGCACTAAACTCGTCATCGGGGACGATTTTGTCACTGTCCGTGCAATGCTCACCTCGCAACAGGATGTGCGGAAGCTGGTCGCCAAGCTGATAGCGATTGAAACCCTACTCCCCGACGCGACGATGCCCGTTGCTGCGCAGGATGACGATCAAGATTAATCTAGAGATGAGGGGAATTACGGAATTACGGTGACGGGAATTACGGTGGAGAATTACTGTGACGAATTACGGTGACCGAATTACGGTGACGCCATACCCATTGCCTGATCTACCCTCGCCGTCCTATCCTCCGCCATGGAATTACGGTGACGCCATACCCATTGCCTGATCTGCCCTCGCCGTCCTATCCTCCGCCATGGCACGCCTCGCCCGCATCACCGTCCCCGACCTCCCCCACCACGTCACGCAGCGCGGCAACCGGCGGCAGCGGCTGTTCGTCGAGCCCGGCGATTATGCGCTCTACCGCGACCTGATGGCCGAGCGCTGCCGCGCCAACCGCGTCACCTGCGCGGCCTATTGCCTGATGCCGAACCATGTGCACCTCATCCTCACGCCGGCCACGGTCGAGGGTCTTTCCCGTGCCGTGGGCGAGGCGCATCGCCGGTTCACCAGCTTCGTCAATGCGCGTGCGCGGGTCACGGGCCATCTTTTCCAGGGCCGTTTCGCTTCGGTCGTCATGGACGAGGCGCATTGTCTGGCCGCCGTGCGCTATCTCGCGTTCAATCCGGTGCGGGCCGGCATCGTCGCCCAACCGCGGGACTGGACATGGTCCAGCGTCCGCGCGCATCTCGCCGGCCGCGACGACGCCCTCGTCACGGTCCGGCCGGTGCTCGATCTCGCGCCGCGCTTCGATGATCTGCTGGAGATGTCCCTGTCAGAGATGGCGGCGCTGGAGGATTTCGGAACGAGGGGCGACAACGGCCGGCCGCAGGGCAGCGATGCCTTCATCGAGCAGGTCGAGACGACGCTCGGCCGCAGCGTCCGCAAAGGCCGGCCGGGGCCGAAACCGAATGCGCGGCGGTCGGACTGAGTTACTGCAATGGATATCATGTCACCGGAAAGCTGAGCGCGGGCACTCCGGCTTTCCTCCCGCCGTACACAACTGCGTCGGCGCCGGCCCTGTCAGCGTCGGCGCGATTGAACCGCGGGGCGTCCTCGTGGAATTATGGCGCAAAGGCCGGCGCTTCGACCGGCCGGGGAGGATGTGATGAAGAGACTGACCAAGCTCGCGGTTCTGGCGTTCGCGGGTCTCGCGGGCGCGCTGGCCGGGCTGCCCGCCGCGGCGCAGGCGCCCTATCCCGCGCGGCCGATCATCATGATCGTGCCCTTTGCGCCGGGCGGTACCTCGGACGTGATCGCGCGGCTGGTCGCCGAGGAGATGAGCAAGGCGCTCGGCCAGCAGATCATCAACGAGAACGTGGCCGGCGCCGGCGGCTCGACCGCGCTCACCCGCGCCGCCCGCGCGGCGCCCGACGGCTACACCATCGTGCTGGGCAACGCCGGAACCAATGCTGCGACCTATTCGATCTATCCGGACCTGTCGTTCACCCCGGCATCCTTCCAGCCGGTCGGGCTGGTGGCGAAGACGATGCCCGTGATCGCCGTCCGCAAGGACTTCCCAGCCGCGACGCTGGTGGACTTCGTGGTCGCCGCGAAGAAGGAGCCGGGCAAGATCAGCCTCGGGCACGCCGGCGTTGGTTCGTCCAACTTCCTCATCTGCAAGGCCTTCCTGAACGCGGCCGACATCGAGGTGACGCTCGTCAGCTTCCGCGGCGCGGGACCCGCCCTCAACGACCTGCTCGGCGGCCATATCGACGGCGTCTGCGACGCGGCACCCTCGGTGGCCGGCGCCATCATCGCCGGCCAGGCGCGCGGACTCGTGGTCGGCACCTCGCGGCGGCTCGACATCCTGCCCGGCGTTCCGCATTCCACCGAAGCCGGACTGCCGACTTTTCAGGCCGAGGGCTGGAACGCCATTTTCGTCCCCGCTGGGACGCCGCCGGACGTCGTCACACGGCTCAACGACGCGCTTCGCCAGGCGGTTGCTTCCGAGTTCCTGCAGAAGCGCTTCCGCGAACTCGGCTCCGTTCCGGCGGCCGGCGAGGAATTTTCACCGACCTATGTCGTGCAGCTCGTCAACCGCGAGGTCTTCAAGTTTCGCGAGCTGCTGAAGAACTGAGATGACCGCCAACGTCGTCAACCTGCGGCTCGCGCGCAAGCGTCGGGCGCGCGCCGAGGCCGAGACGAAGGCCGTCGAGAACCGCGTCGCGTTCGGCCGGCCGAAGCACGAGCGTCGCCAGGCCGAGGCGGAACGTGCGCACGCCGAACGCCGGCTGGACGGGCAGCGGCGTGTCCCTCCCGCCGAAAAGCCGTGAAGCGCCCGCGCGCGAAGACCGCGATCGTCAAACGGTCGCTCGCCGTCGCCGGCCACGACACCAGCATTTCGCTCGAACCCGAGTTCTGGGCGATCTTCCAGACGATCGCGGCGCGGCGCGGGCTGAGCCTCGCAGCGCTGGCCAGCGAGATCGACGCCGAACGGGACGAGCGCAATCTCTCGTCGGCGATCCGGGTGCACGTGCTGGAGACGCTCCTCGCCGACGTGCCGTCAGGGCCTTGAAGGTCTGATCTCGTCAGGTCGCCGGTGTCAGGGACCCGGGGCGGGCGGCGCGAGATCGAGCGGCGCGGCCGGTACGGGACGGGGAACCGGCAACGGCACGGGAATGGGCGGCGGAACCGCGGGCGGCAGCGGAACGGCGGACGGCACCTCGGGAGTCGTCAGGCGGCGCAGCCGTTCGTCCTCTGCCGCGCGACGGCGGGCCTCCTCGGCCCGGACGCGGGCTTCCTCTGCCTTCAGCCGGACTTCCTCGGCCTTGAGGCGCGCCTCCTCCTGCAGCCTTGCTTCCTCGGCGCGGCGCAGTTCCTCCTCGCGTCGCCGCTGCTCGTCCTGCGAGGCCTTGAGCCGGCGGTTGAAGAAGGCGCGCTCGCGGGCATCCTGATCGAGCGCTTCGATCTTCTCGACCTCGCGCGCGAGCGCCAGCACGGTCAGCCCGTTGACGAGCGGGCCGACGTCAAGGCTGCGCTGCGGCTGCGCGACCGGTCCCTTCCACAGCACCGCCGCCTGCGGCGGCGCGCCCGGCCAGTCCTTCGGCTGGTCGTTGGTCGTCACCACCGCCCGGGCGTCCAGCTGACCCGAGCGCAGATCGGCCGAGAGATTGAAATCGACCGCCGTCGGCCGCGCCGCCAGCGGCACCGGCCCGGTCCGCACGACGCCGTTGGCGATCGAGATGCCGAGGTCCAGCCCGGCCCGCCGCAGGCCGCCGGCGGAAAACTGTTCGTCGAGCAGCCGCGTGATCGTCTCCACGGTCGTGACGCCGCTGTCGGTGGGCGCCCTGCGGAGCGCCCGCGCGAGCCCTGACGGATCGAGCCGTGCGATCGCGAGATCGGCCACGCTCAGCCGGCCGATGCCCGACAGGTTGCCGGCCAGCGCTGCCGGCGTTTCGCCCAGCGTGCCGAGGTCCACCGTGCCGCTGACCTGGCCGGACAGACCCATTCCGCCGAGGACGTCGCCGAGCGCGGCCCGATCGACGACGAGGCGCGCGGCCAGGTTCGCCTGCGGACCGTTGCGCCGCAGCGTCGCCTGGCCGCGCAGCCGCCCTGAGCCGAGCATGCCTTCCGCGTGATCGACGAAGACTACGCCGCGCTCGAAGCGGAACACGAACTTCGGTTGTTCCAGCTCCACTCCCTGATCGAGCACGAGACGCTCCGCCTCGATCCAGACGTCGCCAGGCAGCGGCAGGTTCTGGGCGGGGCCGAGCGGATCACGACGCCAGCCCGGCGCTGTCGCCCGCGAGGCCGACGAAGGCGCAGGCACAGACCCGAAGATCAGCGGCGCGAACGCGCGCGCATCCACGCGGCCGAGCCGGAGCTGGCCGGCGATCCGGCCGAATTCCAGCAGGTTGAAGGCCAGCTCGCCGCGAACGGGAGCGCCCGCGAGAACGACGTCGAGCGCGGGCAGCGTGATCTTGAGGTTGCGCAGATCGACGCCGGACCGGAGCGTTAACGGCGTGCCCGGCGCGACCGCGGGCGTCATCACCAGCAGCGTACGGGCCAGCGGCGCGACGTCCGCAGCCTCAAGCGCGAGCGTGCCTTCGAACGCCGGACCGGTGCGTACATGCGGCACCGTGCCCTGCAGCGCGAGGCGGGCTCCCGCGAGCATACCTTCGACCTTGATATCGAGCGCCGTCAGCGTCGTGCGGCCACCGGCCTCGAGGCGCAGCCGGCCCGGCGCGCCGGCTGTGGCCGCCGCGAGCCCCAGTTGCCGCAGCAGCACGCCGGCATCGGCGTTGGCGAGCTCGATGACGAGACCGGGCCCCGCAGCGATCTCGCCGTCGGGCTCGAGGTCGATGGCGGCGGTGGCGTTCGTCTCGCCGAGCCGGCCTTCCAGCGAAAGTTTCTTGCGACCATCGGCGTTGAGGCCGGATGCGTCGCCCCTGATCGTGACCGCGGCCGGTGCGAGAAGCGCCGCGCGGGCCGCGAACTGATCGACGACCGGACCGGGCACGAGACGCTGCATCAGGGCC
>CAZVMY010000049.1:0-4520 GCA_964628955.1 uncultured Methylocystis sp. | reverse complement strand
GACGTCGCCTCAACGACGGGCGTCGTCTTTGTTTCGAGCCGCCTCGCCTCGCCCCGACCCTCGACGCGGGCGCCGGCGCCCGTCAGCGCACCGGAGGCCGTCAGCGAGGCGCCACCGAGGTCGGCGATCGCCAGACGATCGACCACGGTCGAGCCCTCGGCCCTCGTTAGACGGGCGGAGATCCGCCCCGCGCCGATCTCGCGGTACTGCACGCGCTCGGCCTCGATCGTGAGCTCGAAATCGGTGCTCGCCCCGTCCCCCGTGACGTCGGGCAGGGTCGGCAAGGTCACGATGTCGAGGAGGTCGGACCGGAGCGTCGCGCTGATCTGCCGGCGGGGAACGCCGCGGACCTGGACGAGCCGCTGCCGGATGTCACCCGTGAGCCGGCTGCGGTCCAGGGTCAGCGAGGCGTCCGACAGCCGGTATCCGTCGGGCTCGGGCACGACGACCGCGCCGAGCCGCGCCTCGCGGAAGGGCGGCGCGGCCGCGGGCGAGCCGGTGAACCACGTCAGAAGACGCTGGGCGTCGGCGGTTTCGGCGCCGACCCGCGTCCCCTGCCCCGCCGCAACGCCTTCCAGCCGGCTGCGACCGGGGAGCTCCGCCCCGAACGAGCGCAGGCTGATGCCGCGCTCGGAGGTGTCGACGGCGCCGCGCGCGCCGACGATCGCCTCGCCACCGACGAGGATGCTGCCGACGGAGATGTCGAACGTGCCACGCGGCAGCGCCTGGATCGCCTCTTGGTCGCGCTGGAGGGTGGCGATCAGGCGCTCGACGAGGCGTTGTGGCACCTGAGGGCGCGGGCGCTCGCCTTCGCCGAGCAGGCGGTCGAGATCGATCTGCCGGGTGGACAGCACGGCGTCGAACGCCGCCGGCCCTCTGAAGGCCACGTTCGCCACGCCACCGAACGTGACCTGCGAGCCGTCGGCACCGAGCACGAACTCGATGCCGTCGAGCCGCAGGTCCGCCGCCCCGGCAATCGCGGCAGAAGTGAAGCGCCAGGGCAAATGGGCAAATCCGCCGCCTCCGAGCCGCGGGAAGGCGATCTGGCCATAGCCCGAGAGCGCGCCTTCGTAGCCGAGCGCGCCATCGGCCGGCCAGACGAGGGTGCCCTCGCTCTCGAACCGCGCCGCCGCGATCTCGTCCTCGACGAGAACCTTCACGCGCGCCCGGCCATCCTCGATCCGGCCGACCGCGAAGCGGATCGCTCTGGAGCCATCCGGCATGGCGACGCGTGCGCTCCCGCGGATCGGCCCGGCCAGCGTCGTGATCTCGGCCTCGCCATCGATCCGCGCCGTGACGCTCTCGGCATTGCCATCCCGAACGACGACGGACCCTTGATTGATCGTGAGCTTGTCGATGCCGAAGCGTTCGACGTCGACGATGGGCGCGGCAGCGGCGCGCGGCGCACCGGTCGCGATCCGCACGACCGGGAAGTCGAGCGTCGCCGCCGTCACGCGAACGTCGCCACGCAGGAGCGGCGGCAGCGCCAGCCGCACGGTCAGCGTGCCGATCTCGGCCGACACTGCGTCGGTAGGATCGCCGATGCGAACGTTCCCGACCCGGACGTAGGGCTCTGGCAGCAGTTGCAGGTCGATGTCGCCGTCGATCCGGATAGCCCGGCCGGTCAGGTCCGCCAGCCGCTGCGCGATCTCGACCCGGCGTCCGCTCCAGTCGACGAACAGCGGCGCGACCAGCGCGGCCGCAAGCACCAGGATCACGAGAATCGCCGCTGCCGTCAGTGTATCCCGCAAAGCGCGCCGCCTCTCGATTCGTCAGGGAGCGAGCCGAATAGGTGCTCCGAACGGCGCGACAATGACCGCGACTCCGCTCAGAACGCGACGATCTTGCCCGGGTTCATGATGTTGTCCGGATCGAACGCGCGTTTCACGAGCCGCATGGCATCGAGCGTTCCGGCGCCGAGCTCGGCTTCGAGGTACTTCATCTTGCCCTGACCGACGCCGTGTTCGCCCGTGCAGGTGCCGTCCATCGCGATCGCGCGCTCGACGAGTCGCTTCAGGAACCCCGCGACGATCTCCATCTCGGCGGCATCGTCGAGGTCGACCAGCGGCTGGACGTGGAAGTTGCCGTCGCCCACGTGACCGACGATCGGCGCGACGAGGCCGCAGGCCTCGATGTCGCGCTGCGTCTCGTCGACGCATTCGGCCAGCCTGGATACCGGGACGCAGACGTCGGTGGCGATTGACGCCGCGCCCGGCCGCAGGATGCGGGCCGCCCAGTAGGCATCGTGCCGGGCCGCCCACAGGCGGCTACGCTCCTCGGGTTTGGTCGCCCAGCGGAAAGGCCCGCCGCCGAACTCGACCGCAATCTCGCCAAAGCTCTCGGACTGTTCCTTCACGCCGGCATCGCTGCCGTGGAACTCGACGAACAGCATCGGCTGCTCGGGCAGGTCGAGCTTCGCGTGGAGATTGGACCCGCGCACCATCATCGCGTCCAGCAACTCGATGCGCGCGACCGGAATGCCGCTCTGGATCGTCATGATTGTGGCGTCGCAGGCGGCGCGGATCGACGGGAACGGGCAGACGCCGCCGGCGATCGCCTCCGGAATGCCCTGAAGCTTCAGCGTGATCTCGGTGATGATGCCGAGCGTGCCCTCGGAGCCGACGAAAAGCCGCGTCAGGTCGTAGCCGGCACTGGTCTTGCGCGCCCGCCGCGCCGTGCGGATCACCTCGCCGCTCGGCAGAACCACGGTGAGCGCCAGCACGTTATCCTTCATCGTGCCGTAACGGACGGCATTGGTGCCGGAGGCGCGCGTGGCCGCCATGCCGCCGATGGAGGCATCGGCGCCGGGATCGATCGGGAAGAACAGCCCGGTGTCCTTGATGTGCTCGTTCAGCTGCTTGCGGGTGATGCCGGGCTCGACGACGCAGTCGAGATCCTCGGCATGGACGGACTTGACCGCGTTCATGAGCGAGGTGTCGACCGACACGCCACCGAACGGCGCATTGATGTGCCCTTCGAGCGAGGTCCCGGTGCCGAATGGAATGATCGGCACGCGATGCCGGGCGCACAGCCGTACGATGTCGACGATCTCCTCCGTCGTCTGCGGCATCACCACCACGTCCGGCGGCTGGTTCGCGGTCCAGGTGAGCGTGTGCGCGTGCTGCCGGCGCACGGCGGTCGAGGTGATCGTGCGGTTGCCGAACTGCCGCGTCAGCGCGGCGATAACCGCCGCAACGGCATTCGACTCCGGCCGGTCGTCGGGTCTCGCTTCCATGACGGTCATGACGCTTCCTCCACCGCCTTCGATATGGCGGAAGGAGGCGCCGCCGGCAATGGAGGCCTAGCGGGAGACGCGCCAGACCAGCAGCGGGCTTTCGCGTTCGCCCGCGACCGGCGCGAGGAAATCCGGGGTGTCCCCCCGGCGCAATACGCTGCGCAGGCCACTCGCACCATGCGGACCGGCCGGACCGGTCAAGGCCATGCAATCGACGAGGTAATCCGCCCCGAGCGAGGCCAGGAGGCGGCGGCCGTCGGTCGGGGTGGACGAGAACACCCGCTCGTTCGCGACCATTGCCTGGCCGAGCCGGTGATAGGGCGCGGCCTGGACGGTGTGTTGCGTATGCGCGATCACGAAGGGTCCGAGGTCGACGTGGGCGACCACCCGACCCGGCGGCAGGGCAGCGAGAGCAGCAAAGTGTTGGCCGCTGAAGCAGGCGTCGCGGTCCTTCGCATGCTGCGTCTTGTCCTCGGTCGATTTCGCTCCAGCCGCGCTGAAGACGTCGGCGACGGGTTTGGCGACGAGCACGAGCGTCGTCTGGTTCACCAGCAGCAGCGCCAGCAGCTTGGCCGCGAGTGGCGTCAGGTGCCGCGTGCCGCCCAGCCCGGCGATCACCACGGCGATGGGCGGGATCGCGAGGATCGTGGCATAGGCCTGAAGCTTGAGCTGCCACAGGCCCAGCGCCAGCGCCACGATGATGGCGAGAGCACCGATTACCGCCTCCTCCGTCCGCTCCCGGAGCGCGAGCCAGCCGGCAGCGGCGGCGCCGACGACCAGGAAGGCCACGACGGTCAATCCCGTGATGAGGTCCTCGCGCAGGTTCCAGACGACAGAGCGCCCTTCGGTCACGTGATCGAGCCAGATCGGGAAGAGGGCCGGGTCGACCTTGCCGAACGGCCCGGCGAGACATGCAGGTTCCATCGCGCCGAACGCCGCGACCGCGGTGACTCCGATGGCGACCAGCGCGGCGGCACGGCCCGCGCGATCGAGCCGGTCGATCCGCGAGGCGAGCAGCGTCAGCCCGACGGCGGGCACGGCGGCGAGCACGACATAATTCGCAGCAATGGTGTCGCACCACGGCTGGAACCAGGCTGGAAACGGCAGCGTCGCCGCCATCAGCAGGCCGCTGGTGAGCGCCAGGGCCGCGAAGAACTGCGCCATCTGGGCCGCGCGCTGCGGCGACCGGATCGCCGCCAGAACGTAGAGGCCGGCGACCATGCCGACGAGCGCGATCGCCTCGAGGCCGATCGCGAAGCCGGCGCCCGCCAGCATCCCGGCCAGC
>CAZVMY010000048.1:0-11209 GCA_964628955.1 uncultured Methylocystis sp. | reverse complement strand
CCGAAGGCTGCAACAACCGCTGCAGCTTCTGCATCATCCCGAAACTGCGCGGCGATCTCGTCTCCCGGCCCGTCGCGGACGTGCTGAGGGAAGCCGAGCGGCTGGTCGCCGCGGGCGTGAAGGAACTGCTGGTGATCTCGCAGGACACCAGCGCCTATGGCGTCGACCTGCGCTATGCGGAGAGCCGCTGGCGCGACCGGGCGGTCGCCGCCCGGTTCGCTGATCTGGCGCGCGAACTCGGTGAACTCGGCGCCTGGATCAGGCTGCACTACGTCTACCCCTATCCCCACGTCGACGACGTCATCCCCCTGATGGCCGACAGGAAGATCCTGCCCTACCTCGACATTCCCTTCCAGCATGCCTCGCCCGGCGTGCTGCGGGCCATGCGGCGGCCGGCGAGCCAGGAGAAGACGCTCGAACGCCTGCGCCGCTGGCGCGAGATCTGCCCCGATCTCGCCATCCGTTCGACCTTCATCGTCGGGTTTCCGGGCGAGACGGACGAGGATTTCGAGACGCTGCTCACGTTCCTCCAGGAGGCACGGATCGATCGCGCCGGATGCTTCCGTTACGAGCCGGTGCGCGG
This sequence comes from uncultured Methylocystis sp., assembly GCA_964628955.1. GTDB lineage: Bacteria > Pseudomonadota > Alphaproteobacteria > Rhizobiales > Beijerinckiaceae > CAZVMY01. The sequence goes on along the minus strand of CAZVMY010000048.1, from coordinate 10,626 downwards.
CGCCGCTGCCAACGATCTCGGACTCGCGCCGGTCCCCAATGCGGTCAAGGACGAGCGCTACCGCCGCTTCATGGAGGTCCAGCAGACGGTGTCGAGCCGCATCCAGAAGGCCAAGGTGGGCCGCCGGCTCAAGGTGATCATCGACGAGGCGGGACCGACGGTCGCCAAAGGCCGGAGCGAGGCGGATGCACCGGAGATCGACGGCAGCGTCTACGTCGCCTCGCGCCGGCCGCTCAGGATCGGCGACGTCGTCACCGTCAGGATCGAGCGCGCCGACGCCTACGATCTGCACGGCTCGGCGGTCTAGCCTCGGGGCCCGCCGCCCCGGAGGCGCGCGAACGCCCCGTCGAGGCCGAGCACGGCGAGGCCGGCGAGCAGGCCCCAAAAGGCCGAACCGATGCCGCCGATGGAGAGGCTCGACGCCGAGACGGCGAAGGTCAGCGCGGCCGCGAGCCGATCGGCCGGGTTCGCCATCGCGCCGCCGAGCGCGCCCGCAAGCGGACCGAGCAGCGCCAGCCCGGCGACCGTCGTGACGAGTGCGGCCGGCATCGCGACGAACAACCCGACCAGCGACGAACCGAAGGCCGCGAACACCAGATAGCAGGCGCCGTAGAGGACGCCGGTCAGCCAGCGGCGGGCCGGATCGGGATGCGCATCGGGGCTGGTGCACAGCGAGGCGATGATCGCGGCAAGATTGCTCGTATGCGCACCGAAGATTGCGCTCACGGCCGATGCCAGACCGGTCGTGGCGAGAATGGAGCGCGCGGGCACGGGATAACCGGCGGCGCGCAGCACGGCGAAGCCCGGCAGGTTCTGGGATGCCATCGTGACCAGGAACAGCGGCAGCCCGAGGCCGATCAGCGTCGCCGGCTCGAACTCGGGGCGGATCAAGACGAGCGTCGAAAGCGTGGCCTGTGTCGCGAGGGGACCGGTCAGGCCGAGCAGCCAGGCGAGTAGCCCACCGCCCGCGAGTACGAACAGGACCGCCGACGTCGGACTGAACAGCCTTGCGGTGAAGAACAGCACGAACAGTGGCAGCACCAGCGCCGGAGCGGCGGCGGCGCCGTCCAGCATCAGCAGGACGAGCTTGAACAGCACGCCGGCAAGCATCGCCGATGCGATGGCGACCGGGATGCGCTCGAACAGCGCGGCAAGCGGCCTGACCGCGGCCGTCAGCACGACCAGCGCCGCCGACAGCAGGAAGGCGCCCACGGCGAGGTTGACCGAGGCGACGTCCGTGCCGGCCGCAATGAGCGCCGCGCCCGGCGTGGACCACGCCGTCACGATCGGAATGCGGTGCCGCAGACTGAGACCGGCACTCGTCGCGGCCATGACGAGGCACAGCGCCGTGACCCAGGACGATGTCTGCGCCGCGTCGGCCTTCACGGCGGCCGCGGCAGCAAGGATCACCGCGAGCGTGCCGCCGAAGCCGACGAGGGCGGCGACGACAGCCGCAGCGAAAACCGAGAAGCGCATGGGCTGTGGCCGGTGAGAGACGAATCGGGCGGTAAATGTCCGCCCGAGACTAGCGCGCCCCCTTAGCGCCACGCAGCTTTGGCGACACGATGGCGAGGATCGTTCGTGTACGAACGACACCAATCATTTGCATACAAATGATCGGTCGCCGCAATATCACTTCGGCAGTTTGTCCTCGATCCCCTTGACGTAGAAGTTCATGCCGAGGACTTGTCCGTCGGACAGCGCGCCGGCGCCTTCGCATTTGACCTCCTTGCCGTCCTGATCGACGACAGGGCACTTGAAGGGGTTGAGCTTTCCGGTCTTGATGGCTGCTTCCGTCGCCTCCGCCATTGCCTTCACGTCCGCCGGCATGTTCTTGTAGGGCGCCATGACGACCTTGCCCTTGTCGAGGCCGTCCCAGGTGTCCTTCGACTCCCACTTGCCTTCGAGGACGGCCCGGGTGCGCTCGACGTAGTACGGCGCCCAGTCGTCGATGATGGAGGTGAGCTGCGCGGTCGGCGCGAAGCGCTCCATGTCGGAAGCCTGTCCGAAGCCGAGCATGCCGCGCGCTTGGGCCTGCTGGAGCGGCGCCGGGCTGTCTGTGTGCTGGGTGATCACGTCGACGCCCTGGTCGAACAGCACCTTGGCGGCGTCGGCTTCCTTCGGCGGGTCGAACCACGAGTTGACCCAGACGATCTTGATCTTGACGGCCGGATTGACCGACTGCGCGCCGAGGTAGAACGCGTTGATACCGGCAACGACCTCGGGAATCGGGAAGGCGCCGACGTAGCCGATCGTGTTGGTCTTGGTCATGCGGCCCGCGATCTGGCCGACGATGTAGCGCCCTTCATGGAAGCGGGCGGAATAGGTCGACACGTTCTTGTCGCGCTTGAAGCCCGTGGCATGCTCGAACTTCACGTCCGGGTACTTCTTGGCGACCTTGAGGGTCGGCTCCATGTAGCCGAAAGACGTCGTGAAGATCAGCTTGTGGCCGGTCCGGGCGAGCTGCTCGATGGCGCGTTCGCTGTCGTTCTCCGGCACCGTCTCGACGTAGGTCGTCTCGACCTTGTTGCCGAACTCCTTCTCGATCGCCTTGCGGCCGACGTCATGCTGGTAGCTCCAGCCGAAGTCGCCCACCGGCCCGACGTAGATGAAGCCGATCTTGAGCTTTTCCTGCGCGACGGACGCGGTCGCTGAGACGCCCGCAAGGATCGCCGCCGCGAAGGTGCGGATCAGTGTTTGACGGATGGATAGCATGGTTTCCCCTTGGTTCGGCCTCCGCCCATGCGGACTTCGTGCCATCTAAACAGTCACCGGGTCGGAATGAAAGGTTGGCCGAGCGAGCCAGCCGCGCCGGTGCCGCCTCCACGTCTTGCGAGCACCACCAGCGCGATGATCGTCGCCAGATAGGGAACGGCGGAGAGAAGCTGCGAGGGTACCGCGAAGCTGCCGGCCTGTGCATGAAGCTGCAGCACCGTCATCGCGCCGAAAAGATAGGCGCCGAATGCGAGGCGCCACACCCTGCCCGCCGCGAAAACGACGATGGCCAGGGCGATCCAGCCACGCCCGCCGGTCAGTCCGGGCGACCAGAACGGCGTGTACACGAGGCTGAGATAGGCACCGGCGAGCCCGGCCATCGCGCCGCCGAACACGACGGCGCCGGTCCTGGTCCAGCGGACGTCGAGGCCGAGGGCGTGGGCGGAATGGTGGTTCTCGCCGACCCCGCGCAGCACCAGGCCAGGGCGGGTCCGCCGCAGGACGAGCGCGACGGCCACCGCCAGCGCCACGGACGCGTAGACGATCGGGTCCTGCCCGAACACGAGCCGTCCGACGGCCGGCAGGTCGGAAAGCCCAGGGATGGCGATCGGCGCGATGGGTGACCGCTGCTGACCGACGAAAGGCGCGCCGGCCAATCCCGCCAGTCCGAGCCCGGTGATGGTGAGTGCGAGACCGGTCGCCACCTGGTCGGTCGCCAGCCAGACCGCGAGACCCGCGAAGATCAGCGCCAGCAGCATGCCGGCCCCGATCCCCACGGCGATGCCGACCAGAGCCGAGCCGCTCAGGATGGCGGCCGCGAAGGCGGCGGCGGCACCGACGATCATCATTCCCTCGACACCGAGGTTCAGCACCCCTGCCCGCTCCGACACGTGTTCGCCGAGCGCGGCGAGCAGCAGCGGGGTGGAGGCCGTGACGATGGTCGCGAGAATGGGAAGGAGTAGCTCCATCAGACAGCGAGCCTCAGGCGGTTCCGGGTGAGGACGTCACCGGCCAGAATGCAGAACAGCAGGATGCCCTGGAAGACACGCGCGACGTCGAGCGGCAGCCGCAGCGAGATCTGGGCGCCCTCGGCACCGATCAGGATCAGCGCCAGCGCCAGCCCGGCAACCACGATCGCGGGCGGCGAGAGGCGGCCGAGGAAGGCCACGATGATTGCCGTGAAGCCGTAGCCGGGGGAGATCGAGGGCTGGATCTGCCCGATCTGGCCTGCGACCTCGCAGATGCCGGCCAGCCCCGCGAGTGCGCCGGAGACGGCGAAGACCACGAGGGTCATCCGTCGCTCGTCGCTGCCCCCGAACGCGGCGGCGCGCGGAGCCTCGCCGGTCGCGCGGAGCATGAAGCCGAAGCGCGTCCGCTCCAGAACGACCCAGGCCACGACGGCAGCAGCGAGCGCGAAGGCCACACCGAGGTGGACGCGCTCGCCCTCGAGCAGGAACGGGAGCGTCGCGTTCGGCTCGAAGCGCACGGATTGCGGGAAGTTGAAGGCGCGGGGATCCCGCCAGGGTCCGCGGGCGAGATAGTCGAGCGCGAGTTGTGCCACATAGACGAGCATCAGGCTCGTCAGGATCTCGCTGGCCCCGAAACGGGTCCGCAGGATGGCGGGCAAGAGCGCGTAGGCAATCCCGCCCAGCGTTCCGGCCGCGAGCATCGCCACGATGACCCAGCCGCCGGCGCCGGAGCCGAATGTTGCGATCGCAACCGCTCCGCCGGCGATCCCGCCGGCCACGAACTGGCCCTCCGCACCGATGTTCCAGCGGTTGGCCCGGAAACAGAAGGCGAGCCCGACCGCGATCAGGATCAGGGGCGCGCCCTTGACCAGCAATTCCTGGACGACCCAGCCCTGCGTCAGCGGCTCCACGACATAGACAGAGAAAGCCCGGCGCGGCGACGCACCCATGGCCGCGACGATCAAGCCGCCGATCGCGAGGGCCACGACGAGCGCTGCGACCGGCGTAACGACCCGTCTTGTGAGCGAAACGTCGGTTCGCGGCACCAGTTCAAGCCGCACGCGCCGTCTCCGCAGCCTGCGATGCTCCGCCATGACCAGCCGTCGTCATCAGCAGGCCGATCGCTTCGCGGCTCGTGTCCTTGGTAGCGACCGCGCCCGACAACCGCCCACCGTTGATCACCGCGATCCGGTCGGCCAGCGCGAACACCTCGTCGAGATCCTGGCTGATGACGAGCACCGCGCTGCCTGAGGCGGCCAGATCGAGCAGTCCCTGCCGCAACGTCAGCGCGGCGCCGGCGTCGACGCCCCACGTCGGCTGGTCCACCACCATCACGCCGGGTCTGCCGATCAGTTCGCGACCGAGCACGTATTTCTGGAGGTTGCCACCCGACAGCGTCGATGCAGGCGGATCGTCGCGCGCGGCGCGCACGTCGAAGGTAGTCAGGATCGTTCTCAACCGGGCCGTGACGCCGCGCCGATCCAGCATGAAGCGCCGTCTGCCGCGCTCGCACAGGGTCAGGTTCTCGCTCAGCGTCGCGGTCGGCAGCGTCGCGTGTCCGAGGCGCTGTTCCGGAACGAAGGCCGCGCCGGCACGCCTGCGGGCAGTGATATCGAGCCCCGAGACGTCAACGCCGTCGAGCCTGATCGATCCCGGCCCCACCGGGCCGCTCTCGCCGGACAGGACGGCGAACAGTTCCGCCTGACCGTTGCCGGCGACGCCCGCGATACAGACCACCTCGCCAGCCCTGACCTCGAGATCGATGCCGGTCAGCTTGCGTCCGTGCAGCGTTCCGGGTTCGACGTTCAGGTTCTCGACGGCGAGGCGCGACGGACCGGCCGTTGTGGTCGCGTGCCGGACGTCGCCAACCGTTTCGCCAACCATCAGGGCCGCGAGGGAGCCCACGCTTTCTGCCCGCGGATCGACCTCGGCCACCACCCGTCCGCGACGCAGGATCGTCGCCCGGCTGCACAGCCGCCTCACCTCGTCCAGCTTGTGGCTGATGAAGAGCACGGCCGATCCCTCGGCGGCGCAGCTGCGCAGCGTCTCGAACAGACGGTCCGCTTCCGCAGGTGTCAGCACGGAGGTCGGTTCGTCGAGGACGATCAGCTTCGGGTTCTGCAGGAGACAGCGCAGAATCTCGATCCGCTGCCGTTCGCCCGCCGAAAGCGTCCAGACCGGCCGGTCGAGATTAACCTGCAGCCCATAACGTCGGGCCACGTCGGTCGCCGTCTGCCGGAGCGCGTCGTTCGCGGTCCAGCCGCCCGATCCGAGCGCGACGTTGTCCAGAACGGTCATGCTCTCGAACAGCGAGAAATGCTGGAACACCATGCCGATACCGAGCCGCCGCGCTGCTTCCGGCGTCGGCAGGACCATCGGCTGGCCACGCCAGCGGATATCTCCGGCGTCGGGCGCAAGCAGCCCGTACATGATCTTGACCAGCGTCGACTTGCCGGCCCCGTTCTCGCCGAGCAACGCGTGGAGTTCGCCCGCAGCGATCGAAAGCGCGACCTCGTCGTTGGCCGTCAGGTCGCCGAAACGCTTGACGATGCCCCGAAGCTCCATGAGCGGCAGGTCGGCCGGCCGATCGATCATCGTTCCATCGCCGTCATGCGTCGATCCCGTGGCGGACTGGCCGTACGTGAAGAGATGGATGCCGATTCCGTGCCGGTTGGGAACACGTCCCGGCGTGTCGAGGCTCAGGGCAGCAGGACGGTCGCTCCGGTCGTCCGGCGCCCCTCCAATTCCTCGTGTGCCTTCGCCGTTTCGGCGAGTGCGAAGCGGTGGTTGATGGTGACCCGGACCGCTCCGCTCGCGACGACGTCGAACAGCGCCCGTGCCATGTCGAGGAGAGTCGCCCGGTCACCGATGTAGTTGAAGAGCGTGGGCCTCGTCACGTAGGGCGAGCCCTTGCCGGCGAGGATGCCGAGGTTGAACGCCTCGACGTTGCCCGACGCGCTGCCGAAACTGGCGACGACGCCGAACTTCCGCACACAATCGAGCGACGTCATGAAGGTCGACTTGCCCACCCCGTCATAGACGACCTCGCAACCGGCGGCCCCCGTGAGACGGCGGACCTCGGCCGCGACGTCGTCCCGACTCGAGAGGATGACGTGGTCGCAGCCGCTGTCCCGGGCGAGCGCCACCTTGGACTGCGATCCCACCGTGCCGATGACCGTCGCGCCGAGATGCTTCGCCCATTGGCACACGAGGCTGCCCGTTCCGCCCGCCGCGGCGTGGACGAGTACGTGATGGCCGGGTTCGACCCTGAACGTCCGGCGCACCAGATACTCGGCCGTCATGCCCTTCAGCATCATCGCGGCCGCCAGTTCGTCGGAAACACCGTCCGGTACCTTGACCAGAAGATTGGCGTCGATGATCCGCTCTTCGGCATAGGCCCCGAGCGACGAGACGTAGGCCACCCGGTCACCGACCACGACGTCGCTGACGCCGGGGCCGATCTCCACCACCGTCCCCGCACCCTCGTTGCCGAGGACGACCGGAAGCTGTGCCACCGAATAGAGCCCGGACCTGAAGTAGGTATCGATGAAATTGAGCCCTATCGCGCCGTGACGCACGCGCACCTGCCCGGCTGCGGGAGGCGCCAGCGGCACGTCCTCGAAAGTCAGAACGTCCGGACCGCCGGTCTTGTGGATACGCACCGCCTTGACCATCGATCTCTCCGCCGCGCCCGTCGAGTGGGCGACACCGGCGCGAAACTATGGCCTTCGCCACGCGGCGGCAACCGAGCGCGCCGTCGATGCGAGCCATCGCCGACGAAGCCGTCTCAAGCCGCCTCGGACCGCCCCCTGAACCCGGTCGCGAGCACGTAGAGTTCGGCCGAGTCTGCGCGGCTCGCTGCCGGCTTGACGTGGCGCACCTGCGCAAAGTCCCGCTTCAGGTCGGCAAGGAGCTGACTCTCGGTCCCGCCCTGCAGCACCTTGGCCAGGAAGAACCCGCCCGGCCCCAGCACCTCGCGCGCGAAGGCGGCCGCCAGTTCGGCGAGTGCCACGATCCGCAGGTGATCGGTCGGGCGATGGCCCGTTGCGTTTGCCGCCATGTCGGACATCACGCCGTCGGCCAACGCCTCGGACGCGCCGGTGCCATGCGCGAGCAGCGCCTTGAGCTGCGTCGGAGCATCCTCGGCAAGGAAATCGAGCACCTCGAGATCGACGCCGGCGATCGGCTCGACCTCGAGGAGATCGATGCCGATCACGCGCCCCCTGCCCGCGGTCGCGCCGATGCGCTCGGCCGCCACCTGCGCCCAGCCGCCCGGCGCACAGCCGAGATCGACGATGCGTTGGCCAGGGCGCAGCAGCCGGTAACGATCGTCGATCTCGATCAGCTTGAACGCCGCGCGCGACCGCCAGCCAGCCGCCTTGGCGCGCTGCACGTAGGGGTCGTTCAGCTGGCGCTCGAGCCAGAGCGTCGAGGAATGGGAGCGTTTCCGTGCCGTCCGGACGTGCTGCTTGACGGTTCGACCGCCTCCGGTCGCGCTGCCCCGTTTTCCGCCGCTCACGAGCGACGGGTCCGATCCAGACCCCAGACGCCGTCTGCCGTCATCAGTTCCATCAAGATACCCTCGCGCAATCCGCGGTCGGCGATGCGGATCCGGTCGCTCGGAAAGGCCCGGCGGATGGCCTCGAATATCGCACATCCGGCGAGCACGAGGTCGGCGCGCTCGGTGCCGATGCAGCCGTTGGCGGCACGCTCCCTGAAGGACATGCCGAGCAGCCGTCGGATGACGGCTCGCGCATCGCCAGCCGTCATCCACAAGCCGTCGACGCGCCGGCGGTCGTAGCGCTGCAGCCCGAGATGGAGGCCGGCCATGGTCGTCACCGTGCCCGAGGTGCCCAGAAGGTGGAACGCCGAATGGGCGACCGCGCCACCGGCAGCGCGCGCGAACGTCGCCAGTTCGTGGGTGACCTCGTCGGTCATCGCCTCGAACGTCGTCTCGTCAACCTCCTCGCCCCCGTAGCGCTCGGCCAGCGTGACCACGCCCAGCGGCAGCGACGTCCAGGCGAGAATTCGGCCTCTGATGTCACCGGACCCGCAGTTCAGCCAGACGACCTCGGTGGAACCGCCGCCGATATCGAACAGCACCACGCTCCGGGCGCGCGGATCGGCCAGCACGGCACAGCCGGCCGCCGCCAGCGCCGCCTCCGTCTCGCGATCGACGATCTCGAGCTCCAGCCCCGTACTCTGCGTCACGCGCGCAAGGAACTCGACGCCGTTCTCCGCCGCGCGACAGGCTTCCGTCGCGATCAGCCGGATGCGGTCGGCGCCCCTGTCCCTGATCTTGTCCGCGCAGACGGCGAGGGCGCCGATGGCACGGGTCATCGCGCCTTCTGCAAGGCGTCCGGAATGGCCGAGCCCCTCGCCCAGCCGTACGATGCGCGAGAACGCGTCGACCACGCGGAAGCCGCCCTCCGCCGGGCGTGCCACCAGCAGCCGGCAGTTGTTGGTGCCGAGATCGAGCGCGGCATAGGTCGCGGTCTGACCCGCCCGCGATCGCGCGACGCGATGTGTGTCGACGACTTCTCCGGCACCGGGCACGACAATCTCCCGCAGCAGCCTCGCCGCCGCGCTGGTGCCGCCATCGCGTGGCGACATCCCTGATCAACAATTCCAGGAAGTGTAAACGCAGCCACACCGCTCTGTGAAGCGGCATCGTCTCGGCCCTTCGACCAGCACCGCCCTACCGGGCCTCAGTGCGCAGATTGCGCCAACCCGAGGAGACGCTCGACGTCGACAGCGCTCGCGAGCGCGGTCGCCAGTTCGTCGAGAGCCTGGTCGACCCGATCACGGTGATCGACACCGTCCGACGCGATGCCGAGTCGGCGGAGCCAGGCCGCGCGCTGTTCCGCGCGATCGAACAGCCCATGCACGTAGCAGCCGCTGATCCGCCCGTCGGCGCTGCTCGCGCCATCGGGCCGCCCATCATCGAAGCGCAGGAGCGCCGGCACGCCGGGCGGGACCGTCGTCCTGCCGCAATGGATCTCGTAACCAGAGAACCGTGCCCCGTCGCTTTCACCGACGCCGGTGACGTCCGTCAGCAGCTTGTCGTCCGTCAGCACCGTCTCGACCGGAAGCAGCCCGAGCCCCGCGACCGTTCCGGCCGGACCCTCGATCCCGGCCGGATCGGCGATGCTGCGACCCAGCATCTGATAACCGCCGCAGATACCCAGGACGAAGCCGCCGCGTCGGACGTGGCCCGCGATGTCGACGTCCCAGCCCTGTGCGCGCAGGAACGCCAGGTCGGCGATCGTCGCCTTCGTGCCGGGCAGGACGACGAGGCGCGCTTCGGCCGGGAGCGCTTCGCCCGGGGGCACCATGACGAGACGCACGCCCGGCTCGTTCGCCAATGGGTCGAAGTCGTCGAAATTCGCGATGCGCGCAAGCATCGGCACGGCGACGACGACGCCAGCGCCGCTGGCCGGAACACGGTCCAGAACGACGGCATCCTCGGCCGGGAGGCGGCGCGCGGCCAGCAACCAGGGAACGACGCCGAAGGAGGGCCAGCCGGTGCGACGTGCGATCTCGACGTTGCCGGCATCGAAGAGCCGTCGATCACCCCGGAACTTGTTGATCAGGAAGCCCTTGATCATGCCCGCGTCGGCGGGATCGAGGACGGCCGCGGTTCCGACGAGCGACGCGATGACGCCGCCGCGGTCGATGTCGCCGACCAGCACGACGGGGACACCGGCCGGGCGCGCGAAGCCCATGTTTGCGATATCGCCTGCGCGAAGGTTGATCTCGGCGGGGCTTCCCGCACCCTCGACGACAACCAGGTCGGCCTCGGATCGCAGGCGACCGTACGATGCGAGCACGATGTCGAGCAGCCGCGGCTTTCGCGCGGCGAAATCGGCCGCCGCGAAGGCCCCCTGGACGCGCCCGCGCACGACAAGTTGCGAGGACACGTCCGACTGCGGTTTGATGAGTA
>CAZVMY010000047.1:0-11240 GCA_964628955.1 uncultured Methylocystis sp. | reverse complement strand
GCCACAGCTACATCGTCTACGGGCCGCTGCTGATGGGCTGCACCTCGATCCTCTACGAAGGCAAGCCCGTCGGGACGCCAGACGCCGGCGCGTACTGGCGGGTGATCGAGGAGCACCGGGTCAAGGTGCTCTTTACCGCGCCCACCGCGCTTCGCGCGATCAAGAAGGAGGATCCCGAGGCGCGCCTGCTCGCCAGATACGACCTGTCCCGGTTCGCCGCGCTGTTCCTCGCCGGCGAACGCGCCGATCCCGATACGGTCACCTGGGCGCAGGCGATGCTCGGCGTTCCCGTGATCGACCACTGGTGGCAGACCGAGACCGGCTGGGCCATCGCCGGCAATCCGCTCGGTCTCGGCATGCTGCCCGTCAAGCCCGGCTCCCCGACGGTGCCGATGCCTGGCTATGACGTCCAGGTGCTGGACGATGGCGGGAAACCGGTACCGGCCGGCGTCATGGGCAACATTGCGATCGCTCTGCCGCTTCCGCCCGGCGCGCTCCCGACCCTCTGGCGGCAGGACCGGCGCTTCGTGGACAGCTATCTGTCCGCGTACCCCGGCTTCTACGCGACGTCAGACGCCGGAAAGATCGACGAGGACGGCTACATCAGCGTGCTCGGCCGGACGGACGACATCATCAACGTCGCCGGTCACAGGCTGTCGACGGGCGCGATGGAAGAGGTGCTGTCGGCACATCCGGCCGTCGCCGAATGTGCGGTGATCGGGATCAGGGACGCGGTGAAGGGCGAGGTTCCCTGCGGTTTCGTCGTCCTGAAATCGGGTGTCGCCCTGACAGCGGACTTGGTCGAGCGTGAGGTCGTCGGGCTGGTGCGCGAGCGGATCGGGCCGGTCGCGGCGTTCCGCCTCGCCATCGTCGTCGGCCGCCTGCCCAAGACGCGCTCTGGCAAGATTCTGCGTGGAACGATGAAGAAGATCGCCGACGGCGACGACTGGAGCGTCCCGGCGACCATCGACGATCCGCTGGTCCTCGAGGAGATCGGCGCGGCGCTGCTCGGCCGGCGTGCCGGCTGAGACGGGGCGTCGCGCCGTCGCCCGCGCCGGTCAGTCCGGCTGAACGTCGTCGCCGCCCTTGAGCTGCTTCAGCTTGGCGAAGACGTTGGCGACCTCCTGATCCTCTTCTTTCTTCGTCCGCTCGGCCGGCGGCGCCGTCGTTTCGGCGGCCGGGAGGAGCGTTGCACCCGTGTCGGCCATCGGCTGCGGCCGATCCTTCGCCGCGCGGTTGACCTCGAAGTCGAGGTCGATCTGCGAGCAGAGGCCGAGCGTTACCGGGTCCATCGGCTGCAGCGTCGCGGAGTTCCAGTGCGTGCGCTCGCGGATCGCGGCGATCGTCGCCTTGGTGGTGCCGACCATCCGGATGATCTGGGCGTCCTTGAGCTCGGGATGATTGCGGATGAGCCACAGGATCGCGTTCGGCCGGTCGTGACGGCGCGACAGCGGCGTGTACCGCGGGCCCTTCTTCTTCTTGACCTCGGGGAGGCGGACCTTGGAGGTCGCGAGCGCCAGACTGCGGCCGGGATCCTTCTGCGCCTTCTCGAGCTCCTCACGGGTGAGCTGACCGGAGTTTACCGGATCGAGCCCCTTGATGCCGGTCGCGGCCTCGCCATCGGCGATCGCCTTCACCTCGAGGGGGTGCAGATGGCAGAATTCGGCGATCTGCTCGAACGTCAGCGCCGTGTTCTCGACCAGCCAAACGGCGGTCGCCTTCGGCATCAACAGCGTTCCGCTCATCTTACGTCTCCTCTCTCCTGCCGAAAACCGCCCCGGAACCGGCCAAGCGGCTTCGCGCGCCGCCCGGCGGCGCGGAGCGAATTCGGCTCATGCAATCGGGAATTGCGGAGATATAGGCGAAGCCGGGTCGCAGGGCAATTGAGAAGACCGACGCCGTCCGCGACGGAACAATCGAACCGCCGCGCGCGTCTACCGGGCACGTGGCCGGGCCCGTCCGGAATGTACATCGCATCAAGGACGGCCATGCTCGAGATCGGTTCGACGGTGCAGGCCGACCTGCGCAGCGGGGTTCCGCCGTGGTGCGCGACGGGCGCGCGCATGGTGCGGAACTCCGTCGAGGCGGATTGCCGGTGGCCGATCGTCGTGGTCGGTGCCGGCATTACGGGAGGGCTGATCGCCGAACACCTGACCGCCGCCGGGCATACGCCAATGATCATCGACCGGGAGAAGCCCACCTTCGGCAGCACGGCGGCCAGTACGGCGATGCTGCAATGGGAGATCGACAGTCCGCTGGCGGAGCTCACCGGCCTCTACGGCTTCGAACGCGCCGCCGACGTCTACCGTCGCAGCCTGCGGGCGGTCGAGGGGCTGAAGGATCTCGTGCGCGCCCATGGCTGGCCGTGCCTGCTGCGTGATCGCTCCAGCCTGTATCTCGCCGGCGGCGATACGGGCTCCGCGGAACTGCGGATCGAACACGACCTGCGCACCCGCGCCGGCCTGCCGGGCAGCTTTCTCGATCATGCGACCCTGCTGCGGGCCTTCGGCATCGATCGCGAGGCGGCGCTCGTCTCGCCCGGATCGGCCGACGCCGACCCCATGTTGCTCTCGGCGGCGGCGCTCGGTCTCGCAGCCGCGCGGGGCGCGCGGTACGTCGCCGACGACGTGACGTCGTTCTCCCCGAACGGGGCCTCCACTTTCCTGCAACTGGCGAGCGGCCCGGTCATCGAGGCGGGGCACGTCATCCTGGCCACCGGCTACGTGATGCCGGCATTCGTGAAGACGGGACTTCACAGGATCGCGTCGAGCTGGGCTATCGCCACGAAGCCGCAACCGCCGACCGCATTGTGGCGCGATGACGTGCTGATCTGGGAAGCCTCGGACAGCTATCTCTATGCACGAACCACCGACGACGGGCGCATCGTGGTGGGCGGGGAAGACGAGGACATCGACGATCCGGACGAACGGACGGCGCGGATGCCGGCCAAGATCGAGACGATCCGCCGGCGTTTCGCGGCGCTTTGGCCCGGGGCCGACCTCGAACCCGCCTATGCCTGGAGCGGGGCCTTCGGCGAAACAGGCGACGGCCTGCCGCTGATCGGCCGTGTTCCGGGCCATCCGCGCATCTATGCCGCCTACGGCTACGGCGGCAACGGCATCACGTTCAGCTTCATGGCGTCGCGCATGATCGGCGCCCTGATCGACGGCCGGGAGGAAGACTGGTTCGACAGCTTCGCCATCGATCGGCCCGATCCGGGCGGCTGACGCCCGGCCGCCGCGGACGGTGGACACCCATTCCGGCATCGGCCACTCTCGCCCCGATATCAGGGAAGAGAAACGCCATGACGGCCTACGCGCACGGCCTGGACCGGAATCCGGCCAATTTTCAGCCGCTGTCGCCACTGACCTTTCTCGATCGTTCCGAGACGATCTGGCCGGATCGGGTCGCGGTGGTCCATGGCGGCATGCGGCGCAGCTATGCCGAGCTCGCCGGGCGCTGCCGGCGCCTGGCTTCGGCGCTGGCGGGTCTGGGCATCGGGCGCGGCGACACGGTGGCGGTGCTCCTGCCCAATATCCCGGCGATGCTGGAAGCGCATTTCGGCGTGCCGATGCTCGGTGCCGTGCTCAACACGCTCAACACCCGGCTCGATGCGGCCGCGATCGCCTTCATGCTCGATCACGCGGAAGCCAAGGTGCTGATCGTCGATCGCGAGTTTGCCGCGCTCGCGCGGGCGGCGCTCACGCTCGCCGCGGTAAAGCCCGTGCTGATCGACGTGAACGACCCCGAGTATCCAGGTGCCGGCGAAGCGCTCGGCGGGCTGAACTACGAGGCGTTGATCGCAGCGGGCGACGCCCGCTTCGCCTGGCACCTGCCGGACGACGAGTGGGAATCGATCACGCTGAACTATACGTCCGGCACCACCGGCAACCCCAAGGGCGTCGTCTATTCGCACCGCGGGGCCTATCTGATGTGCTTCGCCAACACGATCGCAGCGGGGCTCGGGCGGCAGCCGGTCTATCTGTGGACGCTGCCGATGTTCCACTGCAACGGCTGGTGCTTTCCCTGGACGGTGGTGGCGGTCGGCGGCACGCAGGTCTGCCTGCGGGCAGTGCGCGCCGGACCGATCTACGACCTGATCACGCGCGAGGGCGTGACGCATCTGTGCGGCGCGCCGATCGTCATGAGCGCGCTGCTCGGCGCGGCGCCCGACGACAAACGGCCTCTGCCCTCGCGCGTCAGCTTCATCACCGCCGCCGCGCCGCCGCCCGAAGCCGTGCTCGCCGCCATGGCCGAGGCCGGCTTCGACGTGACGCATGTCTACGGGCTGACGGAAACCTACGGTCCTGCCGTCGTCAACGAATGGAAAGGCGAGTGGGACGCGCTGCCGACGGCCGAGCGCGCCGTCCGGAAGGCGCGGCAAGGCGTCAATTATCCCGGTCTGGAAGCCCTGTCGGTCATGGACCCCGAAACGATGCGGCCCGTGCCTGCCGATGGCGAGACGCTCGGAGAGGTGATGTTTCGCGGCAACATCGTCATGAAGGGCTATTTCCGCAACGAGAGCGCGACGGCCGAAGCGTTCGCGGGCGGCTGGTTTCATTCGGGCGATCTCGGCGTCATGCACCCGGACGGCTATGTCCAGCTCAAGGACCGCTCGAAGGACATCATCATCTCCGGCGGCGAGAACATCTCCTCGATCGAGGTCGAGGACGCGCTCTACAAGCATCCGGCCGTACAGTTCGTGGCGGTCGTGGCACGGCCGGACGAAAAGTGGGGCGAACACCCGTGCGCCTTCGTGGAGCTGAAGGCTGGAATGACCGCGACCGCGGACGAGATGATCCGTTTTGCCCGGGCGCAGATCGCGGCCTACAAGCTGCCGCGTACGGTCGTCTTCACCGAACTGCCGAAGACCTCGACGGGAAAGATCCAGAAGTTCGTGCTGCGCGAGCGGGCGCGGCAGTTGTAGCCCCGTCGCGAGCTTCAGTGCTCTCGCCGAGTCCGGCGATCCAGCGGCGGGCCGGCGCCTCGAACCAGCGAAACACCACCGCGGCCGCCAGCAGCGTGAACAGGGCGGCCAAGGTCGCGAGAGCGCCCGTCCAGGGCGCGAGGCCAGGATACAGCCGGAGCGGCGCCACGATCGCAAGCAGTTCGGCGATCGGATGCAGCATGTAGATGCCGTAGCTGAGATTGCCGAGCATCACGAGCGTGGCTGCGCCGTTCGGAGGTTCGTTCGCGCGTTCGGCCAGCACCACGAGGACGACTGCCAGCAGCCCGAGCGCGATGACGACTAGGTCGGGTGCCTGCAGCACCATCGCGGTGGGAACGAGCACGAAGGCGATGTGCGCCACCGGCCACGAGGGCCGGAGCCGGCGCGACCACCCCGCCAGCAGGCCACTCGCCGCCATCCCCAGCAGAAACGTCGGCAGAGCCCGAAGCGCCCCGTAATCAAAGGTCGCCTGCGTCCACGGTCGCAGCCCCGCGGCATCACGCCAGATTGTGAGCCCGACGATCAGCATGACGGACAGGGCGACGAGGCCGACGTCGCCGATGCGCCGCTGCAGCAGCACGAAGGCCGGAAACAGCAGATAGGCGAGGAATTCGGCGCTGATCGACCACGAGGCTCCGTTGAAGCTCAGCGCGCCGACCGTGCCCCAGGCATGCATCAGCAGCAGATGATCAGGCACGGTGCGCAGATCGAAGGACTCCGGCTTGCCGAAGACGTGGCCGGAGGCCGTCAGCAGCAGGCCCGCGCCGACGTAGAACACGAGTGTCAGCAGGTGCAGCGGATAGATGCGTGCGAGCCTGCGTTGCAGGAAGCGCAGGATATGCGCCGGCCCGCCGACCCGGTCGCGGTACCCTTCCGCGATCACGAACCCGCTGATCATGAAGAAGAAATCGACGAAGAGATAGAACTTCCCGACCCAGACCGGAGCGGAATCCGGGGTCGCGTCCGGCCAGTGATGCGCGAAGTGGAAGAGAACGACGCCGCAGGCAGCCGCAAATCGGTATGCGTCGAGCACGACGTAATGTCGGCCGATCATTGCCTCGCCGTGCCTCAGCGACCCGCTCACACGGCCAATGCGCCGGGCACCAGGCGTCAAGTCAAGCGAAAGCGCCGGACAGCGTGAACGGCAGCCGTGCAGCGGCGGGGTTCAGGACCGGGGCGCCGCCCCAGCGTTCGATGCCGGGAATTCAGTGCATCGTCGGTCGACCGAGATCCTTCTTGAGCTTGTTGATCGTATCCTTCAGGACCAGCTTGCGGCGCTTCAGGGTGGCGACCTTGAGGCTGTCCGCGTTGGGGCGGGCGAGCTCGAACTCGATTTCCTGATCGAGCGCGCGGTGCTTGCGCTCGAGTTCGACGACGTGCGACTCCATGGACATCCGGCGATCTCCCGTATCATTCCAGACCACCACAGTCTCTCATAAGCCGGCTTCCGGCGGAAGCGGCTTCGACGCGCTCATCCCAAGTCCGACACGGGCGCCGTCGTTCCGGGTAGATACTGGCTTCGGCTTCGGTGCGGTGCTAAGGCCGGATCGCCGTTCTGGTACAACCATGACAGATCGTAACTTTTTGCTGGATCCGGGGCCATGAGGCATAGCCTGACCGACGAGGACCGGCAGGCCCAGGAGCGGGAGCTGATGCGGCTGCGCGAGGAACATCGCGATCTCGACACCGCGATCTTCGCCCTGGAGCGGCTGGGCACGCCCGACCAGCTTCAGGTGCAGCGGCTCAAGAAGCGAAAGCTGCAGATCAAGGACCGGATCACCACCCTTTCGGACCGGCTCACGCCGGACATCATCGCCTGACGCCCGGCGGCGCGGCGGACAGCGAGGACGAGCAATGGCATTCAGCTCGCGGCCGGTCGCCGTGATCATGGGCAGCCAGTCGGACTGGAGCGTCATGCAGCATGCCACCCAGACGCTGGCCGCGCTCGACATCGGCCACGACGCGCTGATCGTGTCGGCTCATCGTACGCCCGAGCGACTGTTCACCTTCGCCCGGGGCGCCAAGGCCGCCGGTTACCGGGTCATCATAGCCGGCGCCGGCGGCGCCGCGCATCTGCCCGGGATGGCGGCCGCGCTCACGCCCTTGCCCGTTTTCGGTGTGCCGGTCGAATCGAAGGCACTGGCCGGCGTCGACAGCCTGCATTCGATCGTCCAGATGCCGGCTGGTATCCCCGTCGGCACGCTCGCCATCGGCAGGGCCGGCGCCGTCAACGCCGCGTTGCTCGCTGCCGCCGTTCTGGCGCTGAACGATGATGCGCTGGCGGGCCGGCTCGACGCGTGGCGGGCCGCCCAGACCGCGGCCGTCGCCGAGCGGCCCGATGTCTGAGGTCGCCAAGGCACGCCCGCTCGAACCCGGCGCCACCATCGGCATTCTCGGCGGCGGGCAGCTTGCGCGGATGCTTGCCATGGCCGGCGCCGCGATCGGGCTGCACAGTCATGTCTTTGCGCCCGAGCATGACAGCCCGGCCTTCGACGTGTCACGGCACAGCATCGGTTCCTATGACGACGAGGAGGCGATGGCGCGTTTTGCCGATGCGGTCGACGTGGTCACCTTCGAGTTCGAGAACGTCCCCGCGGAGGCGGCCGGGTTTCTGGGGGCGCGAAAGCCGGTGAGACCCTCGGCCGCGGCCCTGGCCCGGACGCAGGACCGGCTCGTCGAGAAGCGCTTCATCCGTGATCTCGGGATCGAGACGGCCCCCTTCGCCTCCGTGACGGGAGTGGCGGAGCTTCGTGAGGCGCTGGCGCGGCTGACCGGCCCGGGCATCCTGAAGACCCGCCGGTTCGGTTATGACGGCAAGGGTCAGATCCGCGTCGATTCCGCGGGTGACGTCGAGGCGGTGATCACGGCCATGGGCGGCAGGCTCAGCATCATGGAGCCTGCCATCCTCGAGGGTGTCGTGCCGTTCGAGCACGAGGTCTCCGTCGTCACGGCGCGCGGGCTGGACGGTGCGGTCGCGAGCTATGACCTCGCCCGGAACGAGCACCGGCACCACATCCTTCATCGGACCGACGTTCCGGCGGCGGTAACGCCCGCGACCATGCGTGCCGCGCGCGCCGCGTCCGAACGGATCGCCGTCGCGCTCGGCTATGTCGGGGTGCTGTGCGTCGAGATGTTCGTCGTGGGGTCGGGGCCGGACGAGCGGATCGTCGTCAACGAGATCGCGCCGCGCGTGCACAACTCCGGCCACTGGACGATCGAGGGTGCAGAGACGTCACAGTTCGAGCAGCACATGCGGGCGGTGGCGGGCTGGCCGCTGGGCTCGACGCTGCGCCGCGCCGAAAGGGTCGAGATGCTGAACCTGATCGGCGACGAGGCGGGCGAGTGGCATCGGCATCTCGGGACCGCTGGTAGCCATCTCCATCTCTACGGCAAGCACGAGGCGCGTCCCGGCCGGAAGATGGGGCACGTGACCCGGTTGATCGGGTCCGCCTGAGCGGAATCGCAGCCGATTGCGCCGGAACCGGTCGGTCGACCGTGGACAAGGCGCGCCATGTTTGCTATGCGGACATTGTCGAGAACGGTGCGCGTAGCCCGCGGCCGTTCTTTTGCGTTCCCGACACATTCCGCATTCGCTGCAACGGCAAAAGGGTCATCTCGTGCAGGTTCTCGTCCGCGATAACAACGTCGATCAGGCTCTCCGCGCGCTCAAGAAGAAGATGCAGCGCGAGGGCATCTTCCGGGAGATGAAGCTGCGCAGGCACTACGAGAAGCCCTCCGAGAAGAAGGCGCGCGAGAAGGCCGAGGCCGTCCGCCGCGCCCGCAAGCTGGCGCGCAAGCGCGCGCAGCGCGAGGCCGGCATCGTCCCGACGCCCAAGCCCGCCGCAGCGGGTGCCGCGCGCGGCGGTCCGCGCCGCTGAGCTTCCGGGTTGCGTCCGGATGGGTTGCCGTCCGGTGACGTTCGCGCACTATCGTGCCGTTTCGCCCGCGAGATTTCGCGGGCGTTATCATTTGGCCGCCATTCGCGCCCAAACAACGAATCGTTAAGTCGGACGCCGTTTCCTGCGGCACTGCGATCAGGTCGGGCCGCCCGTCCCGATTTCACGAAGGACATCGACACGGCATGCACGGTGCGACATCCAGATTTTCCCGCTTCGGCTCCGGTCGTTCCGTCCGGCTCGCGCTGATGGCCGTGGTCACGCTGCCGCTGCTGGCCGCTTGCGAGACGGTGTCGTCTCTGGCGCCGGTCTCCGTCGCCGAGGTTGACGATCCCACGCAAGGGGCGCCGGAGGCGTCCAGCAACAACATCGCGTCGCTCAGCGAAGTGATCCAGCGCAATCCCAACGATGCGCAGGCCTACAACACGCGCGGCGCCGCCAATGCGCGCGCTGGACGGTACAGCAACGCCATCGCCGATTTCAGCCAGGCGATCCGGCTCGATCCGACGCTGGCGCCAGCGTTCGCCAACCGCGCGCTCGCCCACCGCCAGAGCAACCGCAACGATCTCGCGCTCGCCGATTTCAATCGATCGATCTCGATCGATCCGAGCTACGTGCCGGCCTTCGTCGGCCGCGGCAACCTCTATCGCAGCCAGAACAACCTGGAGGCGGCGATCCAGGACCTGTCGCGGGCGATCCAGATCAGCCCCGAGGCGGCCGAGGCCTATCATGCCCGCGGGCTCGCCTATCAGCGGCTCGGCCAGCACCAGTATGCCATCGCCGACTTTGATGGCGCTATCGACCGCAATCCTTACGTGGCCGCTCCCTATCAGGCGCGCGGCCAGAGCCTGCTCGCGGGCGGCCAGTACGACAAGGCGATCGAGGATTTCAACGCGGCACTCAACGTCGACAACAAGAACGCCGACGCCTGGGCCGCGCGCGGCCTCGCCTACGAGCGGCTGGGCAATCGCAAGGAAGCCAGCGAGAACTACGGCCGTGCCCTGGCCCTCAACGAGCGCAACCCGGTGGCGCTCGAAGGGCGCGGGCGCGTGAACGGCGGCATCAGCCTCTTCCAATAGACGGAAGACGCCGATCGCGCGGCGTCAGTCCAGCAGCTTCAGCATTTCGAGCGATTGGTTCCAGAAGCCGAAGCGCTCATAGGCGCGGCGGGCACCCTCGTTCGCGACGAGAACGCCGATACTCATCACCCGTATTCCTGCCGCGCGGGCGAGGGACTCCGCTTCCGCGAGCAGCGCGGTGCCGATGCCGCCGCGGCGGCCGCCGTCCTCCACGACGAGGTCCGCCACATAGGCGTGGCGCCGCAACGGTGCCGGCACGCAGGCTTTTCCCGGCTCGAACACGAGGCACAGGAACGCCACCACGCGCCCGCCAGCTTCGGCCACCAGCATGGCTCCACCGTTCGCCGCAACGGCCTCTTGGTCCTCTTCGAGACAGGCCATGCCGCCGTCGATTCCCTCGACCCGTGGAGAGCCGATCCCACGTTCGAAGTCATTGAGCTGCTGCAACAGGCCCGCGACGGCAGGGCGGTCCGACGCGGCCATGGGGCGAATGACGACATCAGACATGCGATCAACCGACCAGCGCAGGCTGGATGTCGGTGCGGGCAAAGTCCTCGCCTGCGAAGAGCAGGGGCAAATTAGCTGCTTTCGCCGCAGCGTCGGCTAGACAATCGCCGATGTTCAGTCGCGCCGGGTGACCGCGACCGTTGCCGAAGCGTTCATGGGCGAGGAGGGCGACCCAGGCGATGTCAGCCATCAACGGTTCCACTGCTATCCGTCCGTCCTGGACGAAGCGGAGGAGCGTCTGGTTGGCCTCCGTCGCGTTCATTCCATGCGCGCGCATCAACGCAAGGCCCGTTTCCAGAAGAGCGACCGCGGAAGTCCGGCGCGCCGTCTCGCGTTCGATGAGAGCGGCAAACGTCTCGCGTTCGTGCTGGCTCGAGAGGATTGCAACGATCGCTGACGCGTCGATGAACATCACTCGTCGTAGAGATCGTCGAAGAAGGCCTTGTCCGCCTTCAGCCCCGTCGGCGGGAAGGCACGAACGCAGGTCACCAAATCATCGACCGTCTTGGCAAATCCGCCTGCATCGATTCGGCGAATCTCAAACTCGAGCGCCTCGTGAATCGCCTCAGTCAGCGGCTTGCCGTTTCGATCCGCCAATGCTCTCGCCAGCACGATCGTCGGTTCGTCGTCGATCACCAAGGCCATGACGATCTCCAATGACTGCCGAACCTATCAACCACGGAGCCGAAAGGCGCGTGGCCGCTCGTTGGCCCGGAGAGGTCCCCTCAATGCGCCATCGCCTTGACCACGTCCTGCGTCACCTTCTTCGCGTCGCCGAACAGCATCATGGTGTTGGGCCGGAAGAACAGC
>CAZVMY010000046.1:0-11284 GCA_964628955.1 uncultured Methylocystis sp. | reverse complement strand
TCCTCGATCTGCCTGAGATAGGCGTCGAGGTCCTCCTGCCTGGCGAAGGCGGTCGCATAGATGCGCGACAGCATCGGATTGTCCGAATTGCCGCGCCAATAGGCCCCGGCGACCTTCAGCAGCTTGAAGGCCGTGCCGACCTTGCCGATCGACGTCATGTGCGGCCCGCGGCACAGGTCGAACCACTGGCCCTGATGATAGATGTTGACGTCCTGTCCCTCGGGGATGGCGTCGACCAGCTCGACCTTGAAGTGCTCGCCCTTGGCGCGGAACACCTCCTTCGCGCGCTCGCGCGGCCAGATTTCCTTACGGAAAGCCGCGTCGCGCTGGACGATCTCGCGCATCTTGGCCTCGATCGCCGGAAAATCCTCCGGGGTGAACGGCGTGTCGCGGAAGAAGTCGTAATAAAAGCCGTTCTCGATGACGGGTCCGATCGTCACCTGCGTGCCGGGATAAAGCTCCTGCACGGCTTCGGCCAGCACATGGGCGCAGTCATGCCGGATCAGCTCCAGCGCGCGGGGGTCGTCGCGGGAGATAAACTCGATCGCGGCGTCCTTCAGGATCGGTTCCGCAAGATCGACGATCGCGCCATCGAGCGCCATCGCCACCGTGCGCTTGGTCAGCGATTTCGAGATGCCGTCGGCGATGTCGCGGCCGGTGATGCCGTCGGGATAGTCGCGGCGCGCGCCGTCCGGGAAGGTCAGGGCAACCATCACTCGCTCCTCCGCTCACTCCTGCGAACCGCGCAGGTAAGCTGCCGGACGTGGGGAATGGGCTCAGCGCGTCGCGTCCGCGTCGACGGCCTCGCATCGCAGGGGTGGCGCGGGCTCGACGGAGCGCCAGCGGCCATAGCGCCACGGCGTATACCAGCGTCCGTGCTCCGGCAACCGCTGTGGCACGGGATCGAAACCCGATGTTCCCCACGGCGTGCAGCGGCAGATGCGCGCGAACCCCAGCCAGCCGCCCGGCCAGATGCCGTGCCGGAGGATCGCCGTTTCGGTATAGTCCGAACAGCTCGGCCCGTGGCGGCAGGTACGGCCGATGAGCGCCGACAGCGTGTAGCGGTAGACCCGGATCGGCAGCACCAACAGCCGGCGCGGCCACACCAGCGTTTTCGCCGGCATGTCGTGCAGCGTCATTCGGCGGCGACTGGGACCGCCTGCCGTGCGGCGGCGGCCCGCTCCATCGCTTCGACAACGGCATCGAAGGTCAGCAGCGTCGAGGCATGCCGCGCCTTGTAATCGCGGACGGGTTCCAGAACGGCGACGTCTGCCCATTTGCCTGCCGTCGGCGGCGGAGCGCCGTCCTTCAGCATGGCCCGCACGCCGTCGCGCAGGGCGCGCAGTTCCTCGGTCGTTGCGCCGATCACGTTGCGTGCCATGATCGAGGACGAGGCCTGACCCAGCGCGCAGGCCTTCACTTCATGCGCGAAATCGACGACGCGACCGTCTTCGGACCGGACGTCGACCGTGACACGCGACCCGCACAGGCGCGAATGCTGGGTCGAGGAGCCATCCGGCGCATCCAGCCGGCCCAGCCGCGGAATGTCGGCGGCGAGCGCCAGAATGCGCGCGTTGTAAATGTCGTTCAGCATCGGCTGCACCCTCCGGCCCAGATATGCGGTGCGCTGGCGCACACCGCAACTCCGACCACGACTGGATGATACGTGAGTTGCACGCCCGGTGGCAGCGCGACATGGTCGGCCGCGCGCCATGACGCCAAACCTGCGGCCATGCGCCGCGACGACAGGTCCGGCAGATGCCCGGCTGCGTAGCGGATCGATACCAAAGGAGGGCGCCACATGGACGATGTGGTTAAGACCCTGGACACGCGTACCGCTCAGGCGATCCGCCCCGTTCAGGAACGACCGACGCACGAGGAGGCCATGGCGGCCGTCCGGACCCTCATCCGCTGGGCGGGCGACGATCCGAACCGTGAGGGTCTGCTCGACACGCCGAAGCGCGTGACGAAGGCCTACGAGGAGCTGTTCAAGGGCTACCGGGAGGATGCGTCGGACATCCTGAAGACGGTCTTCGAGGAGGTCTCGGGCTATGACGACATGGTGTTGGTGCGGGACATCCCGTTCTATTCGCATTGCGAGCACCATATGGTGCCCTTCGTCGGCCGGGTCCACATCGGCTACTACCCTCAGGGTGGCGTGGTCGGCCTGTCGAAGCTTGCCCGCATCGTCGACGTCTTCTCGCGTCGCCTGCAGACGCAGGAGACCATGACCGCCGAGATCATCGGCGCGATCGACGAGGCTCTGGCACCACGCGGAGCCGCGGTCTACGTCGAGGCCGAGCACATGTGCATGTCGATGCGCGGCGTCCAGAAACAGGGGTCGTCGACGATCACCACCCAGTTCACCGGCGTGTTCCGCAACGACCCGACCGAGCAGGTGCGGTTCTTCACGCTCATGAACGGCCCGCGGCTGCGATAGCGTTTTCCGGACCGATGTTGACGAACGCGGGTCCGCATCGCACTCCAGCGCGATGTGGACCGCATCGACACCCTTCCAGCCACCCGGATCGCGCGAGCAGGTCGAGGACGGGACGGTTCTGACCCCGAAATTCGATCGCGACGGCCTCGTCACCGCCGTCGCGACGGATGCGACGTCCGGCGACGTGCTGATGGTCGCCCACATGAACGCCGAGGCCCTCGCCCGCAGCATCGCCACGGGAGAGGCCTGGTACTGGTCGCGCTCGCGCCAGGCGCTCTGGCGCAAGGGCGAGACCAGCGGGCACACCCAGACGATCGTCGAGATGCGCGTCGACTGCGACCAGGACGCGGTCTGGATCAAGGTGCGCCAGACGGGACCGGCCTGCCACACCGGGCGGCCCGGCTGCTTCTATCGGCGGATCGACGGGACCGATGGCGCCCCCCGGCTGGTGGCCGATCCGGATCATTAGCCCCTTGGTCACAATCCGGACTTAGACTTCCCGTCTTGAACGCCCGGACTTCGAGGGATGGCAGATGCTCTTTGCGGCGCGGTTCGGTTCTGAGGTGCCGAACATCGGCGAGATCGAGGCCGAAAGGCCGCCGACGCGCACCGAGCCCGTGATCGGACTGGCGCTCGGCGGTGGCGCGGCACGCGGCTGGGCGCATATCGGCATTCTCAAGGTGCTGGACCGGGCAGGCATCCGCCCCGGCATCGTGGTGGGCACCTCGATCGGAGCCGTGGTCGGCGGCTGCTGGGCGGGCGGGAAACTCGCGGAACTCGAGGAGTTCGCGCTGAGCCTGACGCGCCGGCGCGTCTTCGGTCTCATGGACATCACGCTGCAGGGCTCGGGCCTGATCGGCGGCAGCCGGCTCAAATCCAGGATCGAAGAGAGCTTCGGCGACGTTCTGATCGAGGACCTGCCGGTGCGTTTCGCGGCCGTCGCGACCGAACTGCGCAACGGTCACGAGGTCTGGCTGACCCGCGGACGGCTCGGCGACGCGATGCGGGCATCCTACGCCCTGCCCGGCGTCTTCGTGCCCGTGAAGCTCGGCGGGCGCTGGCTCACCGACGGCGCCCTGGTCAATCCCGTCCCGATCTCGACCGCACGCGCACTCGGCGCCGATCTCGTCATTGGCGTCAACCTGCATTCCGACGTCTTCGGCCGCAGCTCGGTGATCCACGACCATGGAACGGGCGATGGCGACCGGCCGGGCGAGCCGACCAGGGAGCGCCGCTTCCTCGATCCGATGCGCAACGCAGCGAGCCGCGTGCGCCGGCCCTTCGGCGCCGGCGCTGCCGATGCCCCGGGGATCGCAACGGTGATGATGGACGCGTTCAACATCACCCAGGACCGCATCGCGCGCTCGCGGCTGGCCGGCGATCCGCCGGACGTGATGCTGTCGCCAAAGCTCGGCAAGATGGGCCTCGCCGAGTTCCATCGCGCCGCGGAAGCCATCGCCTGCGGCGAACTCGCGGCCGAACGGGCCCTCGGCGAGATCGCCGAGGTTGCGGCGACGCTGGCCGAGGTCGGCTGACGTCCGGATCGCGCCAGGCGCCGTCAGGCCATGGCGATGTAGTCTCGCATGGCGCGACCTTCCGCCTCCGTCTCGGCGAGACGATGCTTCATCACA
This sequence comes from uncultured Methylocystis sp., assembly GCA_964628955.1. Lineage (GTDB taxonomy): Bacteria > Pseudomonadota > Alphaproteobacteria > Rhizobiales > Beijerinckiaceae > CAZVMY01. Next base: position 7,213 of record CAZVMY010000046.1, on the reverse strand, counting down.
TCACCGATCGAGATGATGCCGTCGAGATGCCCGTCACGCTCGACCGGAACGTGCCGGAACCGGCCATGGGTCATACGCTCCATCACGTCGACGATGAGGTCGCTTTCATGACAGGTGACGACACGGGACGTCATGAAGCGCGAGACCGCGTCCGTGAGCGCGGCAGCGCCGTTGCGCGCGATGGCGCGGACGATGTCCCGCTCCGACAGGATGCCGTGGATCGCGCCATCCGCGCCGGTCACGACGAGCGAGCCGATGCCCTTCTGGGCGAGAAGCGCCGCGGCCTCGGCCAGCGTGCGGTGCGGCTGGATCGTGACGACGTCCCGGCCCTTGGTCTTGAGGATGTGCGCGACAGTCATGCGTGTTTCTCCCTGGCCCTTATCGCCGGCTAGGAAGACTGGCAGCCTCCTGCCCGCATTCATTCGAGGATGCGCCCGAACGCGGGGTGGCGCAAGCAGGGATGGTTCAACTCTCGCGAGCGCCCGGCGAAGGATCGAACAGCGGGAACACGATCAGGCCCGCCAGCAATCCACCGACGTGAGCCTCCCAGGCGACGGTCGCTTCCGGGCTCGGTCCGACGTTCAATCCGAGCCCGACCAGCAGATTCAGCCCCAGCCAGATGCCGAGGAACGAGAGCACGCGCCGGTCGGACAGCGCCGTGAGAAGTGGAGGAGCCGGCCGGCCCGGCGGCACGAACATGAACCGGATGGCCGCCGCCATCGCACCCGATATCGCGCCCGAGGCCCCTACCAGCGGATAGATCGAGGTGGGATTGAGCGCGAAATGAAAGACCGCCGAGGCACCGGCGGTCAGCAGGAAGAACAGCACGAACCTGCCCGCACCGAAGCGTCGCGCCACGACGCTGCCGAACGCGAGCAGCCACGCGCAGTTGATCGCGAGATGCGTCCAGTCGCCATGGGCGAAGGCGTAGGTGAGCAGCGTCCAGTAATGCGGCTCGCCGCCGCGCAGGAAGAAGAACCCGAGCGCCCGCGCGAGTTCGAGTTCGTCGGCGGACAAGCCCTCGGTCATCCGTGCGGCGGCGGTCTCCGGCAGCAACCCGGTCGCGAGCCCGAACCTCAACGGCACGAACGCCGCATCGGCCAGGAACCGGATGACGGCGACGGTGTCGTCGCCGACGACGAACGACCGGTAGATCTGGACGAGGACGAGAAGTCCGATCAGGGCGACGATGACCGACGGAACGTTGAAGATCGGCTCTGACGGTACCGCCGACCGGACGGGTCTCTCGCGCATGGCTCCGGTTATCATGCCAGCGGAGACTGCGGAAGCACCGCTCCGACGCGCGGAGCATGGTCGGCCGCATGGGAACCGGCATGAAAAAGGGGAAGGTGCGTTGCACCTTCCCCTCGAGTCGTCCTCCCGGCGTTAGCCCGGAAACGTCGATCCTGCTCTTTCGCCGGGCTACCGCCCGTCACGTCCCGACCCGTCCCTCGTTCGAACGGTAGCGACGACAAACCCCGCGATTTCGTCCTACCTGTGAAGCAAAGGTTGAATGTCACGTTTGGACCGGCGCTACAAAACAAATGATTCATCAAGGTTAACGACGACACCCAAAGGACGGCTTTATCCCCCGGGCCATGCCGATAGTTGGGGAAACACACGGGAAAACCGCTGGCACACCCCGTGCAATTTCCAGGTCAGGACAGCATGCTTCGCCTCAAGCTGCGGCAGACCGGCGGACACGTGTCCCAAAATCGGACGGGCGCGAATAACCGCGGGACAGTCGCTTGGATATGGATCGATGAGACATCAGGCCAGCCAGGAGCTCCACGCCTATTGGGACGGCATCCGCGGACAGCGGAGCGCGCCCGAACGCGGCGAGTTCGACCCGACGGCGGTGAGCGCGACCCTGCGTGACGTGTTCATACTCTCGCGCGAGCCGGATCGCGGCGTCTGGCAGTTCCGGCTGGCCGGAACGCGGCTATGCAGCCTGTTCGGTCGCGAGCTCAAGGGCTGCGAGTTCGCCTCGCTCTGGACTCCGCGCGAGCGCGACGACGCGCGCAGGATCACTGCGGCGGTGGCCGACGACAGCGCGCCGGTGACCGCCGGGATCGACGCCCGCGACGCCGACGGATGCACCTGCGAGTGCGAACTGCTGCTCCTGCCGCTTCGCCATCAAGGGCGCACCCATGCGCGGATGATCGGCGGGCTGTTCCCGGCCCGCCCGCTGCCTGAGGGTACGCCGCACCCGGTCGTCGCTCTCTCGTTCGTCAGTCTCAAGGTGCTGGAGGGCTCGGCCCCGCAGAGAGCCGAAAGCGGCTTCTACCGCCGGCCGGCCCTGCTCGCCGGCGAGGCACTGCCGCGCCGGGGCCACCTGACCGTCGTCGAGGGCGGCCGTTCCTGACACTTCGTCGCGCTCCGGCAATCTCGCCTTAACGGATTCCGTTCATCATGCCGTCTCCAAGTCCGCGACGCACCACGGGCGCCGATCGATCATGACTGCCGCTGCCTTGCTGACCCAGACGAAGCCGGTCGAGCGCCGTCGCCATCAGCGCGTGCCCGTTCAGTTGCTCGGGCGCTACATGCTGGCCGACCGGCGCGAGTACCCGTGCCAGACGATCGACATGTCGCCCGGCGGCATCAATCTCGCGGCCCCCGAATCCGGCATGCCCGGCGAGCGCGTGATCGTCTATCTCGATCAGGTCGGCCGCATCGAGGGCCAGATCATCCGGCGGATGCCGGGCGGCTTCGCGATGACGATCCTCGCCACGATCCGCAAGCGCGACAAGCTGGCAGCCCAGCTCACCTGGCTCGCCAACCGCCACACGCTCGGCCTGCCGGAGGATCGCCGGCACGAGCGCGTCGTCCCGCGCAATCCGCGCACGATCATCACGCTCGACGACGGACGCCAGATTCCCTGCCGGCTGATCGACGTGTCGTCGTCGGGCGCGGGCATCTCCATCGATCTCAAGGCGCCGGTCGGCACCAGGATCGTGGTCGGCAAGACCCCCACCCGCCTCGTCCGCCATTTCGAGGGCGGGATCGGCGTGGAGTTCAACCGCATCCTCAGCGATCGCGAGATCGACCTCGACATCTGCGTCTGAACCCGGGCGATCGCCCGGAGACGACCATGACGTCCGCCAGCCACCGCGGCGTTAACCTTTCGCTCACGCCCGACTTGCCCACGGCCGCCGATCTCCTTAGCGTTAACGGATCGTTAAGCATCCGGATGCGGGGGCGGGATGGTATCGCGTTGGGCGGTCGCGGTTGCGCTCGTGATGGTGGCCTCGGGTTGGACCGCGGCACACGCCGAGACGGCACAGGCAAGACGTTCCGTGAAGGTCGCCGCTCTGCCACCCCGGGCGGCCGTGAGCCCGGCGCCGCCGAACCGGGAAGCGATCCCCACTGGTGAAGCACTGCCGCCGATCGGCTGGGTCCAGTTCTGCGACGTCAACCTCGTCGAATGCATGGGCTTTCCGACCAGGCCCTCACCGGTTGAGCTCGACGACCGGCGCTGGAGCCAGCTCGTCGCCATCAACGACGCCGTCAACGACGAAGTGGCGCCGCGCTCGGACCTCGAACAATGGGGCCTGATCGAGAAATGGTCCTTCCCCGACAGCGGCGAGGGAGACTGCGAGGATTACGTCCTCGAGAAGCGCCGGCGTCTCATCGCCGCGGGCTGGCCGCGTCAGGCGCTGCTCATCACCGTCGTCCGCGATCACCGCAACGAAGGACACGCCGTCCTGACGGTGCGCAGCGACCGCGGCGACTACGTGCTCGACAACCAGGCGGCGTCCGTGAAGCGCTGGGACGAGACCGGCTACCGTTTCATCAAGCGGCAGAGCGAGGAGCATCCCGCCCGCTGGGTGGGGCTCGGCGGCGTCGACACCCTGCCCTTCACCGCGCGGCGCGGCGCGGCGGGACAGTGAACCCTCGCGGCTGCCTCGCGACAAGGTGAGCCGGAGCTTAAGCGCCAGTCTCAACAGTCGGTTTCCCGATCGTCGGACCCCGCGTGTGGCGTAGTCCGATCATTGTCAAAAATATCGGTGCATCAGACGCTTACGAGGTTAACGGTCCGCGCGCCCCGGCGGCGTCGTTAACGCCGTGCTTCCGAACGGTTGAGGATTGCTGAACGGCGATCGCTCGCATTCGCGCGATCGGCTTAGCGCGGCGGCATGATGTCTGCGGCGATGGTGTCTCCCATGGACGGCAGGGGGGAGACATCATGCGGACGACCATATTGATGGTGATGATGGCAGGGCTGGGCGCCGGCATGGCCGACGTGGCTTCGGCCCAGACGCGGCTCTCGTCGCACGTGACGACCGTCGGCGAGGCGACCGCGCCGGCCGGCTGGATCCAGTTCTGCGCCGACAATCCGGGCGATTGCGAGGTGCAGGACCTGCCCCGCCAGCCCGCGATTCTCGATGAGCGCCGCTGGCGCGAACTCCAGCGCGTCAATCGCGCGGTCAATGCCGAGATTGCGCCGGTGACGGACCTCGACCATTGGGGCCGGGTGGAAAGCTGGAACTACCCGCTCGACGGTCGGGGTGACTGCGAGGACTACGTGCTCGAAAAGCGCCGCCGGTTGCTCGCCGCCGGCTGGCCGCGGCAGGCGCTTCTGGTGACGGTCGTTCGCGACAAGCGCGGCGACGGCCATGCGGTGCTCACCGTCAAGACCGACAAGGGCGAATACATCCTCGACAACCAGGAGCGCGACGTCCTGCCATGGACCGCGACCGGATACCGCTTCCACAAACGCCAGTCCGAAGAGCACCCGTCCCGCTGGGTCTCGCTCGGCGGCATCGATACCCAGACTTACGCCGCGATCCGCTGACGCCGGATCACGGTAGGAATGCAGGCTCGGTCACGTCCCCCCGTCCCCTCGATCGAGCTTGCGGAGCCGGCCTTTCCCCTGGGGCCGGCTCCACCTTTTCTTGGAGACCGTCAGGCGATCCGCTCGAGGCGCGCCGCGAAGCGCCGCCACGTCTCGACGTAATGCGCGGCGGATCGCGCGAGACCGTCGACCTGGCCGTCGTCGAGTTCGCGCAGCCGGATCGCCGGGACGCCGACGACGAGCGATCGTTCCGGGAAACTCTTGCGTTCGGTCACGAGCGCCCCCGCGCCGACCAGCGAATGCGACGCGATCGACGCACCGTTGAGGACGGTCGCTCCCATCCCGATCAACGTCTGGTCGCCGATGGAGCAGCCGTGCAGGATCGCCCGGTGCCCGACCGTGCAGCGCGCACCGACCGTCAGCGGAAAGCCCGCATCGGTGTGCAGCATCGCGTGTTCCTGGACGTTGCTGTCGGGGCCGACCTCGATCGGCTCCTGATCGCCGCGCAGCACGGCCCCGAACCAGATGCCGACCCCTGCGGCAAGGCGAACGCGGCCGATCACATGGGCGTCGGGCGCGATCCAGTATGTGCCGGCAGGCGGCAGTTCGGGTGCGACGCCGTCGAGTGCGTAGACGGGCATCGCCGGATCAGGGCGTCATCAGCGGCGCGAGCAGGTCGAGCGCCACGCGCCCGCACAGCATGCTCCAGAAGCACGCGATCATGGTCGCGAGCGCGACGAAAACGATCGAGCGCCGCTCGAAGCGGCGGCCGCGCAACGTGTTGCGGAGGATGATGAACGGCGCGGCCGCGACCAGGAGCGGGACCATCGCGACGCCCTGCCAGCCGCCGCGGTTGAGCAAGTTGAAGCTCGGCTTCTGGTCCGTGAAGAACTGGAACGCGCTGGCGACGAGCCCCGCGAGCGCGAAGCCGAGAGCGAGGGCACGGAACGCCTCGATCTGGGGCAAGGTCAACTGGACCATGGCGAACTCCCGTACCAGCTGTGCCGGCTCGACATGGTTGATGATCCGTTAACCGGCGGGGGCAGGCAAGGGCCGCGCGACGCTTGTGATGGCCTGTCGCCGCCGAATCGTCGAACGTGGTTAGCGGGCGCGATCCGTCGCCCGGGTACGATCGTCCGCCCCGGATGAACAAAATGCGCTTCGGCCTCCGCTGGATGCTGGCCGGTCTCGTCATCGGCGCCGTGCTGGTGGCCGCCGTCGCCGCCGCGCTGCCGCGCCTCATGCTGGACCTGTGGTCGCGCCGGCCCGTCGACGTCGCCGCCGAGGTTGCGGGACTCCGGTTCTCGCTGCCTCAGCGGCACATCCGCGCGCCGGGCCAGCGCGATGGTGGCCGACTCGACCGGCTGGACCTGGTGACGACCTGGCCGGATTTCGGCCCGCCCGATCCGCCGCGGCCGCCGTCCTCGAATCTGGTGGCGGACCGGCTCGTGTTCCTGTCGCTCACGCCGGCGGACGACGCGCCAGAGCCGGCGACGCGGCCCTCGGCTCTCTACGCACGCTTCCTGGAGGCCGACGCCTGGAGCAACCCTGGCGGGCTGCTGATGCGTCGCTTCCAGCCGTCCTCGCCCTATGCGGACGAGGAACTGTTCATCGACCCGCCCGACGGCAGACGGTTCGGCGCCCGCTGCCGCAAGTCGCCTGGACGACCGGACCCGATCGGCCCAACCTGCCTGTGGCTGTTGCGTGATGGCGCGCTCGACGTGCAGGTGCGCTTCGACCCCGCCCTGCTCGCGGACTGGCCGCGGCTGGAAGCCGGCGTCCGGGAGTTCCTCAAACGGTCGCGAAAACCTTGACGCCTCGCACCGTCACTCGAGGTCGGTGTCGAGAATCGCCATCGTGAAGTTGAACGAGCGATCGCCGTCCTCGTCGTCGAGGAACAGGATGCCGACGAACTCCTCGCCGACGTAGACCTCGGCCGAATCGGTCTTCTTGGGCCGAGCGGTGACACGGATCGCGGCGTTGTTGAACGTCCGGCGGAGATGCTTCTCCACCTTCTGCAGTTCGGTCTTGTCCAAGATGACCTCGTGTTCTGTGCCGTCGCCTGAAAGGTCGAGCGTCGACGGTGTGAAAGGACCCGGTTGGTGCCACGCAAACCGGGCGGCGGGCAAGACCTCGCGTTGCGGCGCAGCAGCCGGTGAAAGCTGCTGCTGCCCGCCGCAAGATGCTCGAGAGCCCGACCGATCAGATCCCGTCGCCGAAGACGTCGGCCGCGTCGTTGCCCGAGAGGATATGGTTCATCGTGCGCGCCGGCTCGGCGCAGCCGGCCTCCCCGACGATCCGCGCCGGCACCCCCGCCACCGTCTTGTTGTGCGGAACCGGCTGCAGGACCACCGATCCGGCCGCGATCCGCGCGCACTGGCCGATCTCGATGTTACCGAGGATCTTGGCGCCGGCGCC
>CAZVMY010000045.1:0-11573 GCA_964628955.1 uncultured Methylocystis sp. | reverse complement strand
AACGGCTCGTCCAGCAGGATGATCGGGGCTCGCTGCGCCAGCGCCCGCGCCAGAAACACGCGCTTGCGCTGGCCGCCCGAGAGTTCGCCGATCTGCCGGGTCTCGAAGCCGGTCAGTCCGACCCGCCGCAGCGCCTCCGCGACGATGTCACGATCGGAAGCGCGAGGTATGCGCAGAATGTTCATGTGCCCGTAGCGGCCCATCATCACGACGTCCCGGACGACGACGGGGAAGTTCCAGTCGATGTCCTCGCTCTGCGGCACGTAGGCTACGAGATTACGCTTTAGGGCCTCACGGACCGGCAGGCCGGCGATGCGCACCTGCCCACGCTCCGGCTTGAGGAAGCCCATGATCGACTTGAACAGGGTGGACTTGCCGCTGCCGTTGACGCCGACCAGCGCGCAGATGCTACCCGAACCCAGCGAGAACGTCGCATCGCGCATGGCGACGACGCCGTTGGGATAGGCGACCGTCACGTTCTCGACGGCGATGCTCGCCGGCTTTCCCGACATGGTGCCCGACCTTCCCGAAGTGGTCAGGACGGATGGGCTCGGCTGGCCGGAAAAGTTCGCCTCTGCGCTCACTTGCCGAAACCTCGCACGATCGTCTCGACGGTCGTCTGCAGGAGCTGGAGATACGTGGGCACGGGACCGCGCGCGTCCGACAGCGAATCGACGTAGAGAACCCCGCCGTAGCGCGCGCCCGTCTCCCGCGCGACCTGTCGCGCTGGCTTGTCCGAGATCGTGCTTTCGCTGAATACCACGGGGATACGGTTCCGGCGCACGGTATCGATGACCCGGCGCACCTGTTGCGGCGTGCCCTGCTCGTCGGCGTTGATCGGCCAAAGATAGGCTTCCTTCAGGCCGAAATCGCGCGCGAGATAGCTGAAGGCGCCCTCGCTCGTGACGAGCCAGCGGCTCTGTTCGGGAATCGCGGCGAGTCTGGCGCGCAAAGGCGCGTCGAGCGCCATGATCTGTGCCTTGTAGGCTTCGGCGTTCCGCGCATAGAACACGGCATTCGCCGGATCGGCTTTGGCGAGGGCCGCGCGCACGTTGTCGACGTAGATGAGGGCGTTGCGCGGCGACATCCACGCGTGCGGGTTCGGCTTGCCGTTGTAGGGGCCTTCGGTGATGCCGACCGGCTCGATGCCCTCGGTCAGGACCGCGCTCGGCACCTCGCGCACGTTGTCGAAGAAGCGCTCGAACCAGCGCTCCAGGTTCATTCCGTTCCACAGGACGAGATCGGCCGACTGCGCCTTCACGATGTCGAGCGGCGTCGGCTGGTAGTCGTGGATCTCCGCGCCCGGCCTCGTGATCGAATCGACCACGGCGGCTGTCCCGGCCACGTTCTGCGCAATGTCCTGGATGATCGTGAAGGTCGTGACCACGCGAAGCGGCCGCGGCTTCGCGCCCTGCGCCGATGCGACACCGGCCGCGACGACGGCCAGCAGGACGATGACAGCCCCGGAAAGGCCGCGCGAGACTTTGGCGATCATCGACTGGTCCGCTCCTCGATCGTGCGCCTCCCGCAATCGGCAGGGTGACATTACGTTATTGCGAACGGTTCGCATCTGTCAAGCAGTTGCGAACCATTCGCAGAATCAGCCGAAGAAGACCCGGCGGTCGTTCCGGTCGGCCGCCGACGTGTGGGCGGGCTGCGGTCGCAGCGGGAGACTTGGTCCCGCTGCGCTCGAACGGGTCAGGATTGGAAGGAAGCGTCCGCGAGGCGGAACGAACCGTCAGGATGCTGCGTCCAGTTCAGCTTCGCGCTCGACGCCTGCAAGGCCGCGTCGAAATGGACGAACAGCATGGGCGCGTCATCGGCGATCATGCGTTCGGCGGTGCGGTAGAGCGCGGTCCGCTTCGTCACGTCGGTCGTGACCCGCGCCTCCTTCAGAAGCCGATCGATCTCCTCGTTCTTATAGCCGGCAAAGTTGTTCGGGCCGTCGATGGTGAACCAGTTGAACATGTTGCCGTCCGGATCGGATCGGCCGGCCCATGGCGAGTAGCAGAGATCGAACTCCTTCTTCCTCAGCACGGTGATGAGGCTGGTGCCGTCGATCTGCTTGATCGTCGGGGCGAAGCTCGCCTCCCGCGCCTGCGCCTGGATGATCTCGGCGATCCGCACCAGCAACGGCGAGTTGGTCACGGTGATGTCGAAGGCCGCTCCGGCGCGCCCCGCCTGCGTCAGGAGCGCCCGGGCCTTGGCCACGTCGCGCGCGTAGGGCCTGAACGTCCGGTCGAAGGCCCACAGCGGTGGCGAGACCGGTCCGTGCGAGACCGCGCCGGTGTTGAAGTAGACCGCCGCCTGGACCGCGTTCATGTCGAGCGCGTTCAGCAGCGCCTGGCGCACGCGTTTGTCGTCGAACGGGGCCTTGGTGGTGTTGATCGAGAACGCGTTGAAGCCGACACCGCCGGTCTCCCGGGTCTTGAGTCCTGCTTCCCGCTCGATCTGGCGGATGCTCTGCGGCGGAATGGCGTCGACGAGCTGGATCGTTCCGCTGCGCAGATTGGCGAGCCGGACCGTTTCGTCCGCCATCGGGCGGATGACGATCCGGTCCAGAAACGGCTGTCCCTGACGCCAGTAGCCGTCGAAACGCTCGAGGACGAGTTCGGAGTTCTTGGTCCAGCTCACCACTTTGAAGGGCCCTGCCCCGACCGCCTTCGTCGCGAAATCGGCGCCGAGGCTCTCGACCGCTTTCGGTGAGGCGAACAGCCCGGCGCGGTTGGTCAGGACGTGGGGGAACGGCGCGAAGGGCTGCCTGAAACGCACGTCGAAGCTGAGGTCGCCCGTGATCGTGACGCTCTCGATCGGGCCGAGGTCGGACCGGCGCGGCGAGCCGACCTTCGGATCGAGCATGCGGTCGAAGTTCCACTTCGCCGCTGCGGCGTCGATCGGCGTGCCGTCGTGGAAGGTCAGTCCCGGCCGGAGCCGGAACGAGTAGGTCAGGTCGTCGCGCACGGCGAAGGACGCGAGGCCGGCCTCGACCTTCAGATCCGGCGAAATCGCCAGCAGCGGCTCGTGGAGCAGATATTGCGTGTAGATCTCGAAGAACGAGGAGAGGAACGCCGGATCGAGTGTCACGGGGTCCGAAACGACCCCGATCGAAAGAGTTCCGCCCCTCGACGGAGACTGCGCGAACGCTCCGCTCCGGCCGAAAACCGCGAGGGAGGCGAGTGAGCCGGCACCCAGCAGTGCGGACCGGCGGGTCGGTTTGACGATCATCATGGTTCTTGTCGTCCTTTTTCTTGACTGGTGACCGGCGGCGCGCCGGTGCGCGCTCAGCGTTCGACGTCCTCCCGGAACGACACGTGGGCGGAGACCACGCGCCATCCTTCCGCCAGACGGATCCAGGTCTGGCTCTGTCGGCCGATCCTCGGGTCGCCGGGGTATGTGAACTCGGTGGTGACCACGGCCGCATCCCGACCGAAGGTGACGATCCGCGTTTCCTGGAGCAGGCGGTCGGGAACGCCCGACCGGCTTCGGCGGTAGGCTGCGACCGCGTCGAACCCGTAGAGGTTCTCGGCGACGCCGAACCGCACCACGCGCGGGTCACGCCAGAACGCGGCATCGAGGCCAGCGGGATCATAGGTCATGAGCGCGGCTTCGTAGGCGTCGAACGCCAGCCGGACCTCGGCGATCACGGCCGCTTCGTCGACGGTCGTAGCGGCGATCATGACTTCGTCCCCGCGACATGCGCGGTCGCGACGCCGGCGTCGACCAGCGAACCGGCCACGCGGAACAGGGCGGCCTCGTTCCACGGCCGGGCCACGAGCTGAACGGCGCGCGGCAATCCCTTCCCCGCGAGCGGCACGACCATCGCCGGCAGACCGATGAAGCTGATCGGCTGCGTGTAGAGGCCAAGCATGCCGCGCGGGTTCATGGTCTCGCCGGCCACACGCAGCGCGTCGCAGCCGATCGGCGGCGCCTCGAACGGCACTGCCGGGGTGACGAGCACGTCGACCCGCTCGAAAACCCGCAACGCCGCGTCGCGGAACCGCCGGCGGCAGCGCTGGGCCGCCAGATAGATCTCCGCCGGCACCAGGGCGCCGGCGAGAAAGCGGTCGCGCGTCATCGGGTCGAAGTCCATCGGACGCTCGCGCAGCCGCGGCAGGTGGACGCTCGACCCTTCCACGAGCGTGACGACGAGCGACCCGGCCCAGGCTTCGGCGGCACCCGGCAGATCGGCATGCTCGCCGATGTCGAGAAGCGCCGCGACGGACTGGACCGCGTGCAACGCCGCCTCGTCGCAGCGGCGCGCGAAATAGCCCGAGCCGACGGCGAGTCTGAGGCCGTTCACCCCCGCATGGACCAGCCCGGAAACCGGCTCCGCCGGCACCTCGGCCAGCACGGGATCACGATCGTCCGGTCCGAGCATGGCGTCGTAAGCACCAGCGAGGATCTCGATCGTCGAGGCGATCGGGCCGACATGGTCGAGACTTTCGGCGAAGATCTGGGTGCCCGCCCGGGACAGCCGGCCGTAGGTCGGCTTCAGGCCGAAGACGCCGCACAGCGCGCTCGGCACCCGGATGGAGCCGTTGGTGTCCGAGCCGAGCGTCAGCGGGACCATGCCGGCTGCAACGGCTGCGGCAGAGCCGCCCGACGATCCGCCAGCCATGCGGCCGGGGTCGTGCGGGTTTCGGGTCGGTCCGTAATGCGTATTCTCGGTCGTGAAGCCGGACGCGTATTCGTCCATGTTCAGCGCGCCGACGAGAACGGCCCCGGCGGCCTCCAGCCGCCGGATGGCCGTGGCGTCGCGGGTGGCGGGCCGGGCGCTCGCTGCGATGCGCGACCCCGACAGCGTTCGCTCGCCCGCGACGTCGAACAGGTTCTTGACCGCAAACGGCACGCCCGCCAGAGGACCGCCGGTCGATCGGCGCGCGTCCAGGTCCGCGGCTCGCGTCAGCGCGCGCTCCCGCAACAGCAGCGTGAACGCGTTGACGTCCGGATCCAGCCGCTCGATCCGGTCGAAGATCGCCCGGATGGCTGCGACCGTGGCTGCGTCCGCGCCGGGCCGGGCCAGCGGCCCGGTCATGGCCGGTAGGTCGGCAGAACCTGAACCAGGTCCGCCGCGCTCGCGCCGTCCAAAGGCGCCACGAGGACGCTGCCGACGTCCAGGATCATCGCGAGGTTGCGGCGCACGCCGTCCCGGCACTCGGCCGGTATCGGCAGGGAAAGCGCCACCGACATCATGTCGACATAGGCATCGAGCGCGCCGGGCGAGAGCTGCGTCGCGGACGGGTCAACGCTCATGCCGGCCATCTCCACGATGGTCCGGTCAGGCCGAGCGTAGGCACGAGAAGAGATGATCGCAAGGGAATTTGCATCATTGAACCGGTTCAATTACGTTCAGTGTGTCGTTGGCTTCCGGTTCTGTCAACGACGATCCATCACGATCCGTGCTTTGGAAGGCCCTGTCGGTTGTCGTCGAGCCCCCTCTCCCCGCCCTTGATCGCCTGTGTCGGCGACATCGACCTCGACTGGCTGGTCTCGGTCGACCGGCTGCCGTCCAGGGACGACAAGATCGGCTCGCAGGCTCTCGAACGGCGGCCGGGCGGGATGGCCGCCAACGTCGCCGCGACGATCGCCAAGCTCGGGGCCCGAAGCCGGCTGATCGGCGCAGTCGGCACGGACCGCGAGGGTGAGGAGGCGATCCGGCATCTTTCGGCAACGGGCATTGATCTTGGGCACGTGCGCCGCGTTCGGGGCGCAACGACCTTCCAGTGCCTCGTCCTGGTCGCGCCGTCGGGCGAGCGGGCGCTGGTGCGGCTGCCCAGTCCGCTGATCCGTCCACGCGCGGGCGATGTTCGCAGCGAGGATCTCGCCGGAGCCCGGCACGTGCACCTGACGTTCGGGGCCGCCGAGGTGGTGGCCGACATCGCCCGATCGGCCCGGCTCGCGGGCCTCGGCGTTTCCCTCGATCTCGAGGCTGACGATTGTCCGACCGATCCGATAGACGCGGCGACACTGCTCGACGCCGTCGACCTCCTGTTCGTCAACCGCGCCGCGCGCGCCGCGCTCGGGCGGGTCGCCGATCTCAAGCGCTTGGCTTGCACCATCGTGACGACACTGGGCGCCGAGGGGGCCTGCTGCGATGGGCCCGACGGCCATCTGGACAGCCCGGGACATCCGGTCGACGTCGTCGACACGACGGGGGCCGGTGACGCATTCGCGGGAGCCTTTCTCGTCCACCGCCTCGTGGATGGTGCCCCGATCGCTGAAGCGATGGCCTTCGCGAACGTCGTCGCGGCGCTCTCGACCCGGTCGCTCGGCGCCCAGACCGCGCTTCCGGACCGCAAGGAGGTGTTGCGCGTGATCGCCGATCTGCGGGTCGGCGCATGAGCGGCCGTCGATTTCTGCTGCAGTCGCTGATCGAGGCGCGCGGTCTGCCAGCCCTCGACGACGCGGCCATGGACGCGCTCCGTCGTATCCTCGACGGCGGCGAACTCGGGGCGACGCGGCACGTGGCCCTGTCGCACGCGCTGCTGGCTACGCTCGCGCCGGGCGGCCGGGACCGACTGGCGCTCGTAGCCGGTTTCATCCGAGATTCGCGCGGTGTGGAGGCGCCGGTGGTCGCGGACGGCGTCGGCTGGCTGCTGGACACGTCCGACTGGTCGCGTGACGGCCTCCTGGTCCGAGCGGAGCTCTGGGCGGCTAACCTGAACGCACGGCGTCGCGCGCTCGTCGAGAAAGCGGCGGCTCATCTGGCCGGACAGACGACGTTCGTCCTCTTCGATTATTCCGGAACGGTCGCCGACGTCATCCGGGCGCGGGCTGCGCAATCGCCCTGCCGGCTCGTCATCCCGGAATCGCGCCCGCTCGACGGCGGCCGTCGCTATCTGGAGGCGCTCGCTTCGCTGCAGATGCCGACGCGGTTCTGCTTCGACGCGGCGCTTGATTCCGAACTGGCCGCGGTCGGGCAGGACAGCGCCCTGCTGCTCGGCGCCGAGAGCCTGAGACCGAACGGCGATCTGATCAACACCATCGGCAGCACCGCGTCGGCCCGCCTGGCGTCGGCATATGGCGTCCCCACGTTCGGCTGCGCGGAGCGCATCAAGATCGATCGGCGCGCGCCGGGCGCGAGCCTGCCGCCGCCGCGCAGGGATTTCCGCTCGGTGCTGTTGCCCGGCGGCGGACCGGCAGGCTTTCCGGTCGACACCGAACAGGTGGAACTCGAACGCGTGCCGGCATCGCTGCTTGCGGGCATCTTTACAGAGCGCGGCTGCGAACGCCCTGAAACGCTTGCAGCGGAGCGTCACGATGGCTGAGATCATGCGGCGTGAGATGGAGAGCCAGCCGGTGATCCTCGCCGACGCGATCGCTCCGCTCGCCGCAGCGGCGCGGCACATCCCGCTGCCGGGCACGGTGGAGCGCGTCATCTTCTGCGGCTGCGGCGATTCCCTGTTTGCCGGCATGGCGCTGGCGCCCAGGGGATCGGAACCCGTCCGGTTCGAAGCCGCCTCGGCGCTTGAGCTCTGCGCCTATCGCGACGTCGGCAGGGCCGATCTGGTGGTGGGCATCTCGATCTCCGGAACGACGCCGCGGACGGTCGAGGCCGTGCGGCGCGCTCGCGCGTCGGGGGCTTCGACGGTTGCGATCACCGTCGATCGCGCCAGCCCGCTCGCCGACGCGGCCAGCCAGGTTCTTGCTCTCCCCTACCAGCCGATCAGCCGGGAAACGCCGCATACGCTGGACTATGTGATGAGCGCGGCGGCGCTGCTGACCCTCGTCGAACGCTGGACGGGGCAATCCACCGGCCTCGACCGTCTGCCGGATCTCGCGCGCGCCACTCTCGGGAGCGCGGCCGGTTCGGCCGAGCGGTTCGCGCGCGGCTGGCGGCCCGACGGGCAATTGTTCGTGCTCGGCGCGGGCCCCGGGCTCGGGACGGCGCATTACGTCGCGGCGAAGTTTCAGGAGGCGTTCGGCACGCGGGCCATCGCGGCCGAACTGGAGAACGTTGCGCACGGGCAGCATCTCATGCTGCGGCAGGGCGACGCGGTCGTGCTGCTCGCCCTCGACGCGGCATCGCAGGCACGGGTCACGACGATGCTGCCCGCGATAGTGGGGCTCGGCATGCGCGTCGTGGTGATCGGTGCCGATGACGTCATGAGCGAAGCGGAACACGTTCGGGTCGCCGAGCCGGCCGGGCCGTTGGCCCAACTCGCCGCGGCCGTGGTCGGCCAAGTTCTCTGTCTCGCGGTCGCAGAAGCCTACGGGCTTCCGGTCGTCTGGCCGCGCGATCACCCGCTGCTTGCGGCACAACGCGCCTGGCGCTGAACCGGATCAGACCAGCGTCTTCAGTTCGGCAGGCGTGGGGAACGACGGCGTCGTCCCTCGTCGCGTGACCGAAAGGGCGGCCGCGCGCATCGCGTGCGCGACGGAGTCGAGCAGCGGGCGCCCGAGCGCCAGATTGGCGACGAGCGTACCCACAGCCACGTCGCCGGCACCGGCGGTGTCCACCGCGGTGACGACGGGAGCCTGAACGTCATGTCGTCCCGAGGCGGCGTGAACGCACGCCCCTGCCGCACCGAGAGTGACGATGAGCGCCCGGTCGCCATCGATGCTCATGTCGTCCTCGCCATAGCCGAGCTGCGCCGCCTCGTGCTCGTTGGCGATGACGATATCCGCGAGGTCGGCGAGAGCGCCCATGTCCCAGGCGATGGGGGCGGTATTGAGCGCGACGGTGGCGCCGCGGTCCTTCACCCAGCGGGCGGCGGCCAGACTGACCTCGCGGTCGAGGTTGCCCTGCAGGAGCAGGAAGTCTCCGGCCTGCAGATCGTCGAGTTCCCCCGTCGCCTGCTCCCGGGTGAGGCCCCGGGCGCAGGCGGCGCTGCTCAGGATGGCGTTCTCGCCTGCCGCGTCGACCCAGATGCTCGACAGATCGGTCGGCTCGTGACACTCGATCCAGCGCGGATCGATACCGATCTCGCGCGCGACGGTGTTGGCGAGAAAGCGACCGTCGCTGTCGCGACCGATCGGCAGGACTGCGATCGTCCGGACACCCGCGCGGGCGCAGCAGATCGCCTGGTTGAGCCCCTTCCCGCCGGCACATCGGTCGACACCGTCGCACAGCAGCGTCTCGCCCGGCTTCGGCAACCGTCTCGTCCGCTGGACGATGTCGACGGTCGCGTTGCCGAGCACGTAGACGCGGGTCACGCTCCCCCGCCAGCGGCCACGTGCCTCGCCACGTCCATGAAGTCCGCTAGACGGTCCGGATCGACCGGGTTCCACCATACACCGTCGTGTTTCAGGGCACTGGCCACGATCACCGCGTCGGCGAAACCGAAAATCCCGCCGATGTTGTGCCGGGTCACGCCGCTGCCGACCAGCACGGCCAGCGAGGTCGATCCGCGAACGGTTTCGAGATCGCCGAGATCGGCGCCGTCGCCCGTCCGCTGGCCGGTGACGATCACCGCATCGGCGTCGAAGAACTCGGCGTCGCGTGTCAACTCCGGCAGGGAGCGATCGCCGACGATCGCGTGCGCGCCGTGCTTGACGTGGACATCGGCGAAGATCGCAATCTCGCGCCCGCGCAGCCAGGCCCGATAGCGGCTCGCGGCACCGGCCTTTCCTTCCATGAAACCTTCGTTGGCGACATAGGCGTTGGCCCATTGGTTCACGCGCACGAAGGTCGCGCCCGCAGCCTTCGCGGTGGCGATCGCGGCGACGGCACCGTTGGCGAGGACGTTCACGCCGATCGGAAGGCCGGTCTCGCGACGCACCCGTTCGGTCATGACGGCCATCGCCGCGGCGGTTTCGGGTCC
This sequence comes from uncultured Methylocystis sp., assembly GCA_964628955.1. Lineage (GTDB taxonomy): Bacteria > Pseudomonadota > Alphaproteobacteria > Rhizobiales > Beijerinckiaceae > CAZVMY01. The sequence continues at coordinate 1,809 of CAZVMY010000045.1, read as the reverse complement.
GAGTTCGTCGGGCTTGGCGAAGGGAATGTCGCCATGGTTCTCGACGATGATGCCGTCCACGCCTCCCTCCCGGTAGCGGCGCGCCTCGGCCGACGCGAAGTCGTAGATGCGGTCCATCGGATCGCCGTCGTAGTCCGGCGAACCGGGCAGCGGCAGGGAATGGATGACGCCGATGACGGCCTTGCGGCGGCCGAACAGGGCTTCCACTGCATTCGGCTTGACGCGGTAGACGGGCTTGGCAGTCGTCATGGGGAGAGTTCCGTACGTTCGGGTTCCGCCGGCGCAACCTCGGCCGGAACCAGGCTTGGTGGAAGGTGGCGGACGATCTCGGCTGCGGACGGCCGGATCTCCTGCGCGCCGAAGCGCGTCACCGCGAGGCTGCCCGCGACGCAGGCCGCACGCATGGCGAATTCCGGATCGGCGCCGTTGAGCCAGAACGCGAGCAACGCGCCCACGAACGCGTCGCCAGCTCCCGTGCGATCGGTCACCGGGACGGTGAGCGCCGGAACGCACGCGACCCGGCCGCTGCGCTCGACGAAGGCCGCACCATCCTCGCCGAGGGTGAGCGCGATGAGCGCGGGCGCCGGCCGTTCGCGATCTCCGGGAGCGAGCGCAGCCAGGTATCGCAGCGCAGCGGCCGGTTCTGCGGGGCAGCCGGGAAGCAGCGCCAGCGACTCGCGATGCAGCACGATGAGGTCGAACCGCGTCAGCGCCGCCTCGATGTTCCGCGCCAGCCAGTCGGGAGGAAGGCCGGTCGCCTGCATGCTGGTCAGGAATCCGCGTTGCTTGGCGAGCGGCAGCGCCTCGATCTGGCCCGGGACCTGATAGCCTTCGAGGTGCAGACACCACGGCATGCCCGCGACCTCGGTCGCCTCGACGAACTGCCGCACGTCGACGGCGGCCAGAGCCGAAGGTTCGTTGATGATCGTGCGCGCGCCGTCAGCCTCGACCATCACGAGCGCGCGGGCGAGACGGCCATCGCGACGCCTGCGCGGCACGATCAGATCGACCCGGCGTGCCGACAGTTCGGCCGCAGCCCAGTCGCTGTCCTGATCGATGCCGATGGCCGTGATCAGCGAGGCGGCCACCGACCACGCCCCGCCGACGGCGGCCGCGACCGCGGCGACGTTGGCCGCGGGACCGCCGACCGTCTTGAGGATAGAGGCCGCCAGACGGCGCTCCTCCCGGTCCGGCAGCCGGTCGAGACAGGCGGTGTAGTCGACGCTGACGTAGCCGACGGTGGTCAGACGAGGCAGTGCGGCTTCGCGGCGGCTCTGTCCATCGCCGGTGTGCTTGCGTGACGTCAGCGAGCGCGCGGATTCGGCCGGCCGGTAATCGAGCGTGCGGATGGCCGCGTGCACCCGGGCGCGCGTCGCCTCGGCGACCGGCATCCGCCCGCTCATGACGTGGGAAACCGTGCCGCGGGACACGCCCGCCAGCCGCGCAACGTCGGCGATCGTCACGGGGCCGCGGTCGCCGGCGCCCGTCATGCCGACACCCCGGCCCGAGCCGCCCGGAGCAGCGCCATGCGCCGACGGTAGGCGTCGGACATCAGGCTCTCGTCGTCGCTGCGAGGCGCCATGGCGGGAAGTTCGGCCGACCGGATGCAGGCCGCCACGTGATCCGCGTCCCGGAAGGCATCCGCGGCCGGTTCGTTCGCGCGACAGCGCTCGTCCGCGTGGGCGCAGCGCGAGGCGAAGCGGCAGCCGGGTTCCGGATCGAACGGATCGGGCGGTTCGCCGACGATCGCCCGGTCCTGCGGCTTCTCGATCAGCACGGGAGACGGCGAAGCGGCCAGCAGCATGCGCG